>JBGPES010000067.1:0-5421 GCA_041482935.1 Minisyncoccia bacterium
AAACGCCTGCTCCGCGAGAAATTGCGCCTTGACCCCCTGGGCATCCCCGTACGCGGGCTGTATAAATTCAAAATAAAGTATAAGCGCGGCGACCAAAAAAACGACTCCTATGATCATACTGGTAAATCGCTTGCTTGTTTGTTTCATATCTAGGGCGTTGTTGTGTTCGCAGGCGTTGCCGCGTTCGAATGGTAAAAATATCCCGGATCGAAAGAGAGGGCGACGTCGAAATTCCACAAACCGTTCGTCAGCGTAATGTTACCGACGCTCATCTGCTTCGCTTCGGGCCGATTTTCAAAGATCGCGAGTTGCTGACTCACGTCATCCATAGTCTTCGCAATTCCCGTCAACGCCAATTGATTGGTCTGGGTATTAAGGCTGAACCTGGTGAAGTACGCGTTGGTTTCCGTATTTTTCTCAAGCCAACCGAAAACCGGCGAAGCAATTACGTGATTCGCAAGCAGGGATTCGATGTTCGATAACTGCGCGTAGAAATTGATAAGTTTTTTTTGCTGATCAAGAGGGATTTTCTGACCGAATGCCTGTATTTGGTCCTGCAGTTTCTGCACGTTGGAATCGAGATACGGTTTATATCCGAACACAAGACCGAAATACGCAAGAAGACTTATGAAAAAAATCGTGCTTGAGAACATCAAGAGCTGTCCCGACCAGCCGGGGGTTCTGGACGGCTCCCGTCCCAACTGTTCAATAACTTTTTGAGGTAAAGCCATAATATTAGCTGGGAAGCTGGGAAGCTGGGAAGCTGGGAAGCCAGAATTTTATTAAAATTTCCATATTTTGATTTTTAAAGTTATGAGTTCCTTCTGTGTTGCTTGGCTTTCGAACTTCGAGGCTTCTTAGCTTCGGTACTTTGAGGCTCGTAAGCCTTACACGAATTCCCTTAACGCGAGCCCCAATGCAACGCTCATCGTTGGATTCAGTTCCTGAACAAAAGGCTCGATTGCCGGTTGATACTCGAACCTCCCGAACGGGGCTCCCTTCACGGTCAGAATCCCCATATCCCGTTCGAAATATTTTTCGATTCCCAGCAAATTCGCGCCTCCGCCGGCAAGTATCACCCGCTCGATTTTCGGCGTTTCCGGGAACTGGCTCACATACTTATATTGAGCCTTTTTCACCTCATTAACTATAGCATCCAAAAACGGCAACATTATTGTGGATAACTCGTAATTTGGGCCGGTTCCCGAGATTCCCCTCTCCTTTTTGAGCTCTTCCGCCCGCAACGGGCTGATACCGAGACTCGCAGCCAGCGCCTGCGTAAGGGACGCGCCCGCGAAATCGCTTTGGCTCGAAAATTTGAGCTGGCCTTTTTCCATGAAAACGATGTTCGTCGAACGGCTCCCGATGTCGACCACAACGGTCGGCGTCGGGTCCGTCCCTCCGAAAATCCGCGCAACGCTCAAACTTTCTATTTCAAGCGCCTTGAGATCCAATCCCGCAAGCTTGAACATTCTTTGGTATTTTTTTATCTGCTCTTGCGGCACGGAAATCAAGAGTATCCGCTGATGCAAAAATCCTTTCTCGTCCGTAAACTCTCCGACCTTGATCCAATCGATTGCGACCTCGAAAAGAGGAAGGGGAACATACTGCCGCGCCTGAAACGCAACGGCCTTCGGAAGATCTCCCGCGCTCATCTGGGGAAAGTCGAGCACGGTCATAAATGCCGAGAAGGTGGGGATCGAAGCGATCGCCTGGGTTCCCTGAGGCTTCATCTGAGCGACGATAATTTTCAAAAGCTCCACCGCTTCTTTTTCAAAAATCTTGAGCGTGCTCGTCTGCAGAACCTGGTTCGCGCGGGCAAGGTATCCGCTTGATTCCAGGAGTCCGTAATTCACGATTTCCGGAAGTTGCTTCCCCTGCCGCACCTCGACAACCTTTATCGAGGTTGTTCCGATGTCGACTCCCAGATAGGACGAGGAAATGCCTTGTTTGAGAAACTTGAAGATACCTGACATATACCATAAATTATAACTCAGCAGAGGAACTTCGAACCAGCCCCTCAACGAGGATGGTGTGATCGCCTCAAGATTCACGGCGTTATAAAAATTTTATCTCCATCCGTTATTCTAAACAGGGCATAACAATGCTTTGTTTTTCATTTCAAAATGCTTAACTTCCTTCTCGAACTCATCTTTCCCTCGCTTTGCCTCCATTGCAAAACCCGTACAAAGAACGGTGATCCCGTCTGTACGGAGTGCGCGGAGAGCATCCGCCTCAACCGAACGCTCTTCTGCGGAAAATGCGGCTTGCGGCTTGCGGGAGGAAAGAGGGTCTGCCACAAAGATTTCCCCTATCTTCTGGGGTCGGCGACCGAATACGACGGGCGGATGAAAAACATCATCCATGGATTCAAGTTCCGTTATATGAAGAAAGCCGCGGAACCGCTCGGTCGGCTTTTAATACGCTACGCGGAACAGACGGCGCCATCGCTTATAGGATATACCGTGATTCCCATTCCCCTTTCGGGTACACGGCTTCGCGAGCGAGGATTCAATCAATCGGAACTCATCGCAAAAATTTTTGCCGACTGCTTCCTGCTGCCGGTTGCGACAAACGCTCTTATTCGCATCAAAAACATAAAACCGCAGAGCGAAACGGAAAGCGTATCGGAACGCAGAGAAAACGTGCGCGCCTGCTTCGCGGTCAAAAACCCGGGTCTCGTCCGCGGAGAAAGCATTGTATTGATCGACGACGTAACGACCTCGGGCGCAACGCTTCTTGAAGCCGCGATCGCTTTAAAAACCGCGGGCGCGAAAAAAATCCTTGCGTTGACAGTAGCGAGGGCGTAGGACGAGCCAAGAAGCCAGGAAGGTGAGAAGCTGGGAAGTTGTTGAGCGGCTTCGAAACTTCTTGGCTTCTTGGCTTCTTGGCTTCTTGGCATTAAACTAAATCCATGGCTTCCTTTGAACTCAGATGGCAGGCGCCGGAATACGAGTACCGCGAGAAGGGCGTCTCCTGGTACTGGATTTCCATGATTGTTGCGGTGATCATACTGGGCGCCGCAATCTGGCAGAAAAATTTTCTTTTCGGCTTTTTTGTGGTTACCGCGGAAATACTCATCCTCGCCTGGGCGAACCGCGAACCGCCGCTTATTGAATTTGTCCTGAACGAAAAAGGGTTTTCTATCGGCTCGGAGAAATCGTACGCTTACGCAGAACTTGAAAGCTTCAGCATCGACAACTTCGGGGAAACCGATTGGCCAAGCCTTTTCTTCCAGTTCCACCGGAAACTCAAGCCGCCGCTCAAAGCGAGGATCCCCAAGGATCGGCTCGCGGAAATCGAGAAAGCGCTCAAAACCGTTCTCGCGCAAGTCCAACACGAACACTCGATGCTCGACACGCTCGAGGAATTCATAGGGTTTTAGCTGAGAAGTTTCGGAGCTCGGAAGCCTTGAAGCTTGTTCGATATATATTTTTTTTATATACTTAACTCCGTGCTTCTGAGCTTCCCGGCTTCGAGACTTCTCAGCCGATTTTGCCCTCGTCGTTCAATGGATAGGACGCGGGATTGCGGATCCCGCGATAGAGGTTCGATTCCTCTCGAGGGCACAGGCATGCGAGACCCTATCGAGAGGGCCTAAGGGAGCTTTCTCTCGGTAGTGTCAAGCAAAAGAAAATCCGCCAGAAATGGCGGATTTTCTTTTAGGCAATCTCGATTTTTTTCTTCGCCATCGTGACCTTGCTCCTCAGGCAGGTTATCAACTCCCGCTTCTCGAATATCGTTCCGTCCCGCAGGACGTACTTCGCGTAATTCCGCACGTCGACATCGCCAACTTTCACTGATTGCCCCTTGATGCCCAGAAGCCCCGATTGGAACTTCTTGTGCCGTTCGATCTCCGCCTTGATCCGTTCCTTCATGCCGATCTCGTCGAGATCAATTTTGTCCATAAGGCTTGCGAGCTGTTCGATCAAGGCATCCTCCCGCAAGTATCCGGATTTACAATTCTTGTCCTGAAACCGGCAGCAGCCACAGTACACATATCGGTGTACGTTGCCGTTTTGCTGCTTCTTGAATTTCTCGCATGCCGTGATGCCTGATCCGCAGAGCGTGCAGGTCATGAGCCTCGTGAAGGCGAATTCCTTTGGCTCATTGCCCACCGAATAACTCAGCATTTTCTCCTGCACCTTGTCGAAGAGTTCCTTTGTGATGATAGGTGTGTGTTTGCCGATGTACCACTTTCCGCCGCCTTTCGGGTATTCGAACGAGCCATAGTAGAAGTGATTACGCAGGGTGATATAGATATTACTAATAGTGAGAGGCTTGCCGTTCTTCGTTGTGAATTTTATTTCGTCTTTGAGCCACGCGTGCAATCGTCGTCCGCTCATGTTCCCGTAGGCCACCCTCTCAAACATCTTTTTTACGACAGGCGCCCGATGCGGGTCGATCTCGACGTGGCAGCTTTTCTCTTTGCTCGTGCTGTTCAGGTATCCGGTCGGTGCCGTACACGGCCAAAGTCCCATCTCACATCTGGCCCGAAGTCCTCGCTTAACGTTCACCACCTTGTTGTCATTCTCAAGTTTCGCTTGGCTACCCAATATCATGAGGAGGAATTTCTCGTTCGGGCTGTTCGTAAACTTCTGCCCGTAGGTACGGATCTCAATTAATTTTCCGCTGTCCATGAGATCCACGATCCTGCCAAGATCCCCGGCGTTCCGTGAGATGCGGTCGGCTGCCCAGGTGAGAATCCCGTTGAATTTGCCGCTTTTGATTTCGTCGACTATCTCGTTGAACACCGGCCGCTGCCCGGCCTCTTTCGCGGAGTGCGATTCCTTTTTGATCTCGACGACCTCAAGATGGTCCCGCTCTGCCATAGCGAGCATCTCTTTGATCTGGCTCTCTATGGAAAGGATCTGCTGCTCCTCGGATTCCGTTGATTTTCTTGCGTATAAACAGTATTTGACCTTTGCGGGGAGCTGAACTTGCGTTGGGGCCACAGCTCCTATCTGCCCCTTAGTTTGGTTAGTCATACCCTAAGGGATGACGCGAACCCGCAAGTGAGTCCAGGAGGGGCAGTTAATAATCGAGAGGTCGATATCAGGCGACGAAAGGGCGAGAAGGGCAAGCTAGCGGCGAATCCTCACGTCTCCGCAGACAGGGTGTAAATATCTGCTTTTCAAAAACAGTATTTGCTAGAAACAGCGTTCTTCTTGGTATCGGTAGATATTAACTAGAAAAAAGTAATAGTATATTCTTGAATCTAAACCGTAAATCCAATCTTAGGTTCTTCTTTGGCCACGGGACGAACCCTTTCCATTTCTTTCTCTAATATTTTTTGGTCTATCGCAGTGCCGTTCATATTGGCAGCGACTCTCGCCGATCCCTCAACGACTCCCTCAATAATGTCTGCACTACTAAAACCGTTGGTTTTTTCTGCTAATTCGTCGAAGTCGATGTCTTTAT
>JBGPES010000068.1:0-5353 GCA_041482935.1 Minisyncoccia bacterium
TCATGGAGCACGTGTGGGATATGAATGTGGATCCGTTCTCGAACACCATCGAATCTCATATATTAAGCTTACGAAAAAAGATCGATTTACCCAGTAAAAAGAAGCTTATTTGCACTATTCCCGGGCGAGGCTACAAAATATGCGAGTAAAAACAGCGCTTTTTTAGATTTTCATACTTTATTAATATTTTATCTTTCCTTGAGAAAGATATTATTTTTGCTATATCTTCTCATTATTCTTTTTCGCATAGCCTTATAGATAGCAGTCTTTTGTAAATCAACACTGGAGGTAGATAGTGAGTGATCGTTCCGAACCCAATGTCATAGAATGTCACGATTTGCCGAATGACGCGCGCGAAGACGCGATCTATCGGTTGCTTCCCAAAAATGCCGACCAAGCATTTTACCGGGAACGCACGGACCGCAATATCGGCTGGATCACGCGCGAAGAACAAGAAATAATTCGCGGGAGCACCATCGGAATCGCGGGCTGCGGAGGCATGGGCGGCCAATTGGCAGAAAAATTTTTGCGCCTGGGTATTGGCGAGATACGCGTCACGGACAGCGAAGTGTTCGATATCTCGAACATCAACCGTCAATTTGCGGCAACGCGTTCCACGATCGGCAAATCAAAAGCATTTGAAACAGCGAGGTTTACGAGAGCAGTGAGCGATGATTTCACGCTCGTGGTAGATTCGCGGGGCATCCAGGAAAATACCGTAGAACCATTTCTTTCCGGTTGCGATGTCGTCTGTGACGAAATCGAATTCTGGGCCGCCGGCGCGAGGATACTCCTTCACCGGCATGCCAGAGCGCATAAAATTCCTATTTTTAATTGCAACACGATCGGCTTCGGCACGAGGCTCTTCTTGTTCACGCATTCAAGCTCGACCATGGAAGAATGCCTGGGCCTCACTTACGAAGAAGCGCGCGATCTGCAAAAGAAAGTGCAAACGAAAAACGCGACGCCGGAAGAAATACAACATCTCAAGGAAAGCGTCTTGCGGGGATTACTGCCTGAATTTCCCGAATACTGCGCCCCTCAACACCGCATAAAAAATCGCGAACGGCTCTTTGAGGAGGGAAAGGCGCCGATTGTCGCAACGAACCCGCCGATGGCCACTGGATTCCTGGCAAACAGGATCTTGCTGTATCTCCTTAAGGATTCTTCGGTGAAGAGGGATATCACCCCAACCCCCGAAATGCCGGCATATCTTTATTTTGATGCCGCTCGGATGGAAGCGAAAGTCGTGAAAGGAAAATGGTGGTAATCATGGAAGAACTTTCGGCAACCTCCCCCGTTATCATAAGCCTTGCCCGCAACGATAGAGAGCGCGGACAAGCGCTTGCCCTAAACCGCGCCGTCGCCCTCAGGCTTTACAACTGCAGCCCTCCCCCGCCTTCGCAATGCATTTTTACCGCGAAGCAGAATGGCGAGGTGGTTGGAATGATCGCTCTCGACTTCGATGAAAACGATGCGCCGTTCCGCCTCGAAAAAATATATGATTTCGACCGGCATGCCACGCCATTCCCGTTTGAGAGACGCAACATCGCCGAATTCGGGAGGTGGATATGCGTCATACGCGGCATCTCCAGCGCTTTGATGTATGTCGCCACCATGTACGCCATACGGCGCGATAAGCTCTATTCCCTGGGAGAATTCAAGGAACGGATCGCCCGGCGGGCGGAAGAACTCGGCTGGCAAGTTCATTTTGTCGAAGGCGCCTGCCTCCTGTTCGAAAACGTTTCCGAAGAGGAACGAGGGTATTATGCCGATCCCCCTTCGCCCCGCCTCGTCATGTCGGATCTCCGCGAAAGGGAGGAGGCGCTACGCAATCGAACAATGGACGCGATTTTCAAAGGAAAAATCATCTTGGATTTTTCATCGTAATTTCCCCAAAAGGCTCCGAACATCAAGGAGCCTTTTATTATGTTATTTTTAATAACAAGGAAAACGGCTGGCATGATACATCTTTTTACCGGTTTAACCATATTCATCGATTTTTCGATCGCCGTGTACGTGCTCCTCAAGAATCCGCGAGGACCGGTACACAGGTCTTTTTTCACGTTCGTGTTCGGTATCGCCCTTTGGGGAGGTGGAATTTTTCTCCTTGCGGCAACCCGCTGGTTTTTCCTGAACAACATTATTTTATTCGGAGGGCATTTTATGGTGCTGGGCCTTGTACTGCTCGCCAAAACGTTTCCGGAAGCGGCGCGTATCGGAAAAAAATTCTGGCTCGCTCTCCTGCCGTTTACGGCGATTTTCATACTTACTCCTTTCAACGTATTCATAAAAGGACTCGTAACGCACCCGGACGGAAGCATTGAACCTCTGAATGGTCCGCTGATACTTCCCTTGGTCGCTTTCGTCGGCGCCTACGTCCTCCTGAGCGTCGCGTTATTCGCCTCAAAATATCGCCGGCTTTCGGGCATCCCGCGGCTGCAGCTGCAATACCTTTTTACGGGAACAAGCATCTTTGCCGTCGCAATGTTCATTTTTAACGTACTCCTGCCGGCATTCGGCGTTTTCCAGCTGAACATCATAGGCCCCCTCACCTCGATCATATTCATCGGCTTTACTGCATACGCGATCATCCGCCACCAGCTCATGGACATTCGCATTGTGATCCAAAAAAGCCTCTTCTACTCGATGCTTTTTGCCGTCGTCGTGGCATGTTACCTCATCCTGCTCTTCGTTCTGCAAATGATGTTCAAAAATGCGGCCGATCTGTCTTCGGTCGCGAGCGCCGGCATTACGACCGTGCTCGGCATTTCCGGAGCGCCGTATATCGAAAAATATTTCCGCAGGCTCACGGACAAGTTCTTCTTCATGGATCGGATCGAATATTCCGAAGCCATGCATCAGCTGAGCGAAGCGGCAAATAAAAATTTCGAGCTTGATGGACTCGTGGACGCCGTGTCCGCAAAACTCAAAAAAATTTTCAAGACGGGGATCGTGGAAATCGCTCTCCTGCCTCATCACGCCTCCTCCCGTCATTTCGAAAAACACGTTGCAACAACGTGGTATTCGAAAGAACTGGCGACGAATCTGCGCGACCGTCCGGAAATCATCGTCCATTCGGAAATTCCTTACCAGATTATTTCAGGGGAACCATACGCGGACGCGCTTCTTGCAATACAAAAAGTCGGCAGCAAAAAGGGGCATGCCGTGACCGCGCCGATCATGCTCGGCGAAAAGGCCATCGGCCTCGTGAATCTCGGCGGGAAATTGTCCGGCGAGGCCTACACGCTCGAAGACTTGAAACTCCTGCGAACATTTTCGTATCAAGCGGCGGTGGCCATCACGAAGGCGGAACTGTATCAGGAAGTAAAAGAATACTCTCGCGCCCTTGAGGACCGGGTGCACGAACGAACCGCGAAATTGCAAGAACTCCAAGAAGGGCAAAAACAAATGATGATCAATATCTCGCACGCATTGCAGACGCCGCTCACGATCGTCAAGGGCGAACTCGACGTATTGAAGAGAAAAATGCCCGTAGGCAAGAATTTCGACGCCTTCGAAAAATCCGTGGACAATGTTTCGCGGCTCACCTACGACCTCCTGCGCCTCGCGCGGCTTGAAACCAGCGAGGATGACGCCCCGAAAGAGAAAGTCGACGTAAGCACCCTGATCAACGACGTGATCGAATATTTTACCGTGCTCGCAAAAGACCGGAGCATCAAGGTGACGAGCACGATCGATCCGGGAATAAAAGTCGCGGGTAATAAGGACCAGCTTGAAGAACTCGCGAGAAATCTTCTCTCGAACGCCATAAAATATATGCCTCACAAAGGACGCAAAGAAGTACGCATCGTCCTCGGCCAAAACGGAAGCAAAGCGAGACTCGCGATCACGGATACGGGTATAGGCATCGCGCGCGGGGAACTACCTCATATTTTCAATCCGTTTTACCGGGGAGATCAGAGCGGCTCCGTGGAAGGCTCGGGGCTTGGGCTCGCCATCGCAAAGGCGATTGTCGACAGGCACGGGGGAACGATCGATGTCCGAAGCACGCCCGACGAAGGCACGACATTCACGATCGCGCTTCCGATTGTCGGCTGAATTATATGGCTTCATTCACCCCGCAAGAAATATTCCTGGCCCTCGTAATCACGGCGGACGCCCTCGCCGCTATCTACGTTTTGATCAATAACCCGCGCGGGAATTTGAATTGGGCATTTTTCATATTCGTCATGGGAAGCGTCGCATTCGGAAGCGGCATTTTCTTTTTGAACGTCACGAAAGTATTCGCCTTCGACAAGCTTATTTTATTCGGCGGGCACATAACCATGTTAGGGCTCTTGATGCTGTCCCAAGTCTTTCCCGAAGGAAATCCGCTGCGAAAGAGGTTTTGGCTTTATGCCACCCCCCTCCTTGCTCTCGCGATAGCTACTCCGTTCAACGTGTTCATCAAAGGAGAGGTCGTTTACCCGAATGGCAGCATCATGCCGGTGAACGGTCCGGGAGCGCCTTTCCTTGCCGTAACGGTCGGCGGCTATGTGTTGCTCAGCGTATTTTGGTTTATAAAAAAATATCGCCGCCTGGTCGGACCTGCGCGTTTGCAGATGCAATATTTATTCAGCGGCGCGGCTGTTTTTGGCATAGCGGTATTTTTATTCAACCTCCTTCTTCCCTTATTCGGCATCTTTCAACTGACCTTCCTCGGCCCTTCCTTTTTGATAGCCTTTGTCGGATTCACCACGTATGCGATCGTGCGACACCGCCTTCTCGACCTTCGCTTTATTGTTGCTCGTGCGATTTCATTTCTCTTCTTCCTTATTCTCCTTGCCGTCGCCTATACGGCAATCCTCTTTTTTATTATTGAAAAAGTAACTTCTTTGGAAATTAATCCCCTGCTCGGCGTCAATATGTTCGTATTCACCGTTGTCGGCATGCTCACCTTCCAACCCCTTCAAAACCTGACCAGGAAATTAACAAAGCGTTTATTTTTCCAAAATCAATATGACAACGATGAGCTGATTTTGCGCCTCACGCGCATCGTCTCAACCACGATTGATCTCGACGTAATGACCCAAAAGCTTCTCGAGGTGCTGGTACAAGAAATAAAAGTCGAAAAGGCCGCCTTCCTCATCGTCGATAACCACAAGATAATAGACGCAAAAAGCATCGGCTACGCCGACTATGATTCTGCATCGCTAGAATTGGAAAGGCTGCTGCACGAACGATTGGAGTTTAATCAAATATGGCTTTATGACGACCTGGAAGACTCCCGACTCAAAGAAACGTTCCGAAAGCTGGATATCTCCATCGCAATCCCCATTAAGGTAGAACATACCGAGGTGGCGATTTTGATTTTAGGTAAAAAATCGTCCGGGGAAATATATTATGAGCA
>JBGPES010000069.1:0-5339 GCA_041482935.1 Minisyncoccia bacterium
AAGGTATTTACCACGACCCCGAAGAAACCGAACTCGGCTTTGCGTAAAGTCGCTCGCGTGCGCCTTACGAACGGCATGGAAGTTACGGCCTACATTCCGGGCGAGGGCCACTCCTTGCAGGAACACTCGATCGTGGTGGTGCGCGGCGGAAGAGTGAAGGATTTGCCGGGCGTGCGCTATCACATCGTCCGCGGCGTGCTGGACACGACGGGCGTCGAAGACAGAAAACAACAGAGATCCAAATACGGCGCGAAGAGGCCAAAATGACCCGAAGGGTCATCCCCGCGAAAGCGGGGATCCAGTAGAAAAATCCAACCATCATGCGCAAAAAGCGAGTCTACAAAAAATATCATCAGCCAGATTTGCAATACAGCCGGATCGACCTCGGCCGTTTTATAAACTACGTGATGCAGGACGGAAAGAAATCAACCGCGGAGCGTATCGTCTACGACGCGTTCGCGAAGATCAAAGAAATAACCAAAGAAGATCCGATAAAAGTCTTTGAGAAAGCGCTTGAAAACACCTCGCCGATTCTCGAGGTGAAATCGCGCCGCGTGGGTGGCGCAAATTACCAGGTGCCGATCGAAGTGCGTCCGGAACGGCGCTTCATGCTTTCGGTCCGCTGGATCATCGGCGCCGCGCGAAGCAGGAAGGGAAAATCGATGTCCGAGAAGCTTGCCGAGGAATTGATGGCTGCCGCGAAGAACGAGGGCACGGCGATCAAAAAGAAACAGGACATGCACCGAATGGCAGAGGCAAACCGTGCGTTCGCGCATTTCGCAAGATAATCATTTTCCATGGAACGATTTCCCGCCCCAGGGCCTTCGCCGGAAGAAGGCGAAAAAGAAAAAAAACCGACCCGCCCGCAGATTCAAAAAGCGAAAGACAGTTTATTTACAGACCTCACATTCCGATCTCTTGATCGGCGGCGTGAGATTGAGGGGAGAATCGATCCATCGGATAAACTGCCTTCCGAGAAGGAAAAAACAGCGGTATTGCCGCCGGTTTCGGGAAAAAGGGAGCAATTCGAATTTTACATTAAACGAGAATGGGACGATTTCGTTCAGCCGATTCTGGATTTCGAAGGCATGTGTGAACAAATTCAGGAGCAAGATATCAGCAATACAAAAAAGAAAGAGCAAATACGAGAACTGGAGGCACTGAGAGATGCTGTTGAGAATCGTTTGTGCGATCTGCCGGATTGGAAAAGTGACGCCTCCGTGGAAGAAAAAAGAAAATACCTCAAGAGACTCGAAAAATCGCTTTTTCAAAGACTTCCCCGGCTTTAAAATTTCATGCCCCGACAATACCCAATAGAAAAAGTCAGGAATATCGGCGTCATCGCCCACATTGATGCCGGAAAAACGACCGTCTCCGAACGGGTGCTTTTTTATACCGGCGTCTCGCACAAGATCGGCGAAGTGCATACGGGCGACACGGTGATGGACTGGATGGAGCAGGAGCGCGAACGGGGCATCACTATTACTTCAGCCGCCACGACCGCTTTTTGGATTCCTACGTATCGCAAGGGCGACAAGAAGTTTGAATACATGATGAATCTGATCGACACGCCGGGACATATCGACTTTACGGTGGAGGTGAAACGGTCATTGCGCGTTTTGGACGGCGCGGTGGTCGTTTTCGACGGTGTCGCGGGCGTTGAGCCGCAATCGGAAACGAACTGGCGTTATGCGGACGAATATCACGTGCCGCGGATTTGTTTCATCAATAAACTCGACCGCATGGGAGCGAGCTTCGAAAAAAGTTTAGCCTCCATCCACGAACGTCTTACGAAGGACGCGATCCCCGTGCAGCTGAATATCGGTCTTGAGGGCAACTTCAAAGGTATCGTCGATTTGCTCGCGAATAAGGCGTACGAATTCCTGGGCGAGCACGGCGAAAAAATAACCGAGATTCCGATTCCCGACGATATGAAAGCCGAGATAGAAAAACGCCGCCATGATCTTATCGAAAAAATCGTCGATAACGACGACGAACTCATGTCGCGCTATCTCGACGGAAAGGAGATCGGCATCGAAGATCTGCGGAGAGTATTGCGCAAAGCGGTTATCGCCAATAAGATCGTACCCGTCTTTTGCGGATCGGCTTTGAAGAATAAGGGCGTGCAGTTCGTGCTTGATGCGGTCGTGGAATATTTGCCGTCGCCGACCGATCTGCCTCCGGTCAAGGGCATCGACCTCAAAACCGGAGCGGATATTTTTCGCAAGCCGCTCGACGAAGAGCCTTTTACGGCGCTCGCATTTAAGATCGCAACGGATCCCTACGTCGGCACGCTTACGTATTTCAGGAATTACGGCGGCGTTTTGAAGCGCGGTTCCTACATTTTAAATTCGGTGAAGAATAACCAGGAACGCATCGGCCGCGTGGTCCGTATGCACGCGAACGACAGAGAAGAAGTGGAAGAAATTTACGCGGGCGAAATTGCCGCGATCGTGGGGCTCAAAAATACGACAACCGGCGATACGCTCTGTTCGCCCGACGCGCCGATCGTGCTCGAAAAAATCATCTTCCCCGAGCCGGTTATCGGCATCCGCATTGAACCGAAGACAAAAGCCGACCAGGAGAAAATGGGAACCGCTTTGCACCGGCTTGCGGATGAAGATCCGACCTTCCGCGTGGCGGGCGATCCCGAAACCGGCGAGACGATTATTTCCGGCATGGGCGAACTTCATCTTGAAATTATCGTCGATCGCATGAAGCGGGAATTCGGCGTCGACGCCTCGGTCGGCCGTCCGCAGGTTGCCTATAAAGAAACCATCACAGGAACTGCCGAGGCGGAAGGAAAGTATATCCGTCAGTCCGGCGGCCGCGGCCAGTACGGACACGTCCGTCTCCGCGTGAATTCCTTGGAACGCGGCAAGGGCTTTGTGTTCTTGAACGAGATCAGAGGAGGCGTGATTCCAAACGAATTCATTCCGGCCGTAGAAAAAGGCGTGAAAGAAGCGCTCGACAAAGGCGTGATCGCGCACTATACGATGACGGATATTGAAGTTGCGCTCTACGACGGATCGTTCCACGAAGTCGACTCTTCCGAGGCCGCATTCAAGATCGCGGGTTCTATGGCATTGCAGGAAGCCGTGAAGCGCGCGAAGCCGGTTATTTTGGAACCGATCATGAAAATCCAGGTGATTGTGCCGCAGGAATTTATGGGCGAGGTAACGGGCAACCTGAACTCCAAGCGCGGACGCATTGAAGAACTTTCCGACCGGCCGAATATAAAAGTGATTGATGCCAAAGTTCCGCTCTCCGAAATGTTCGGCTATGCCACGGAAATCCGTTCCATGACGCAGGGCAGGGGAAGCTTCACCATGGAATTTTCGAGCTACGAACCGACGCCGAAGAATATTGAACAGCTGATTATCGAGGGGAAGCGAAAATAAGATTGTCTTTCCCCACGTTTTCGAATACACTACTAAACAGCGGTTTTTACCTGTCCGGAGGACTATGTGGAAATCTTATTCGCGCTCTTTTTTCTTTTGACACTCGGTTTCTTTTCGGAAAGAACCGGCGGCACGACATGGAGCAAGAGCGTCGGAGAAATGGCGCGGGATATTATCGAAGGTACGAAACGCCTTGAAGCGCTGAAACTGAAAGAGACGAAGGAAGCGATCGCCGCTCATCGGGAGGAAATTATCGCCGCGCTCGAGAAGCATGAAAAATTCGTCGCAACCCTGCCGTGCGCGTATCGGCTGATCATCACGGGTACGCGCGAAACACCGAAGGTGGAATTTGATCCCTGCTCGGAAAATTTGGTGGTATGATTTTTTGCGGCGCTTCACGTGAAGCGCCGCTTTTATATTTCTTGCAAAAATCTGTTTTCCGGGGTATAATCCCAAACAGTTGCTTGTAAGCCCGGATATATCTCGAAAGAAGGGGAAATCCTTGCGAAAAACGATAGGGAGTATTGTTTCCGTCGGGTTGTGCGTCCTTTTCCTACCCGGTCTTCTTTTTGCCGACGGAGAGCAAGAGGGGAAGAAGAAAAGTAAAAAAGTCGTGAGCGGAGAAGCCATGAAGGCGGGGCTCGACCACTTCTATAACGAGCGATACGAACAAGCCGACGTGAAGTTTAACGAGTACATGACGCTTGAGCCTGACGACCCGGCCGGTTTTCTGCGGGATGTCAACGCGCGGATTCTGCTTCTGCGGGCCAGGGAAAAAACCGATGAAGCTCCGAGTACGGAAGAGAACCGGAAAGAATTCCAGTATCTTTCGTATCTGGTGAGCGCCGGCATCGCGAAAGCGGAGAACAAGATCGATTGGGCGGAAAAAAACAGGGACGCGGAGAACAGAGATTTTTACCTCTACATTCAAGCGTATCTCTATCTTGGAAAAGCCGGCATCGAGTGGGGGAATGGACATCTGAACGACGCTTGCAAGAGCGTGCGGACGGCAATCGAGATTGCGAGGAAGTCGAACTATCCCGACGCGCGTTTTCTCGAGGGCATGATGAACTACCTCGGCGGCACGCGCGGATGGGCGGTTCAGCACCTCATTCTTGCTCCCAAAGGAATTCCCCATGATCGGAAGGAGGGCATGCGCCTTATCTGCGGGTCGCTCAAGGGCAACAACGGTCTCTACGCCGACGACGGCCGCATCTTCTTGTTCAAAACGTTTATCGACCCGAAGATCCCCGCGGACAGCCGGCGCAAGGATCAGGAAGTATGCCGAGGCGTTCTTTCCGGCGTTTCGGAAGAATCGCTTTTCGGCCTTCTCCTCAAATACCCAGATAACGGGCTTGTCCTCCGCTATCGAGGAAAACAATGAATTCCCGCCCGCCAGGATCAATGATTTTGGCGGGCTTTTTTATCTTTTCATCTTCCGGAACGAGGCATGGGAAATCCAGGGGATTATCAACAGAGCGGGGTATTGACAGAGAGATGGCCTTTGGCATACAATACCTAGTGTTGCGAGAGGTGCGTTACGTCCATATTTAGGTCGATTGGCTAACTGGATTGCGCGCCGCTCCTTAATAAAAAATAAAATAAAAAATAAAACTATGGCAGAAAAAGAAAAATTTTCGAGAGCCAAGCCGCATTTAAACATCGGCACCATTGGCCACGTGGATCACGGAAAAACGACCTTGACCGCCGCGATCACTCACGTGATGTTCATGAAGGGTCTGGCCAAGAAAGAAGAGAAGGTTGATCAGATCGATAACGCCCCGGAAGAAAAAGCCCGCGGTATTACTATTAACACCGCGCACGTAGAATACGAAAGCGCTAAGAGGCACTATGCCCACGTCGACTGTCCCGGACACGCCGACTATATTAAGAACATGATTACCGGGGCCGCTCAAATGGACGGCGCCATATTGGTGG
>JBGPES010000070.1:0-5175 GCA_041482935.1 Minisyncoccia bacterium
CGCACGTCATTATAAAATCCCTGCCTCGGTTGGGATTCGTCGCAAACTGGAAATTATAGGATATCACCGATTATTGGCAGATTATTACTTTATAATTTCTTTAGAAAAACTTTATCTCGGAAAATAGTGAATCGGTGGCGGTCTGCTATAGTTAACTTAATAACCCAATGGCGGCCATGAAAGAAAAATTGGCGGCAGTTATCAAAAAGGAGAGGTTCGCACTCCTCATTCTTTTGGGAGCGCTTGCGACGTTCGTCGCCATTTCGCCGCTTGCCGCAAAAGTCCTTGATTTTGCGACGAAGAGATCAATCGGTTTGAAAACCGAGCTGGTGCAGTCGTCGCTCAACGGCGAGCAGGATCAGGCGTTGCAAAAGATGAAGGAAGTGGTTGCCGTCGGCACGTTTAACCAAGACATCAAAAAAAATGATGTATCGGCCATTGCCTCATTACTCGCCGATGAGGGGCAGAAACAAGGCCTTTCCACGCTAGTTGCGGTAAATAAAGACGGTATCGCGCTTTCGAGGATTCCCGCGACAGGAGGCCAGGGAGATTACGTGTTCCAAACGACACCATGGGGGCGTGTTGCGGCAGGCGGCACGCCTACGGTAATGATCGGGGTCGGAAGAAGTTTCCCGCTCGTAATGATCGCCGCAGTGCCGATCATGGAGCAGGAAAAAGTGGCGGGGGCGATATTCGGGGGGTATTGGCTGAATGACGATTACGCCAAGACGTTTAAAGAAAAATATCTGCAAAGCGGTGTCGAAATAGCCTTTTATTCAAAAGAGGAAGGGGCGGTGGGCATGAGTTTCGAAGACATAGATTCGCAAATGCTCGTGCACACCGCTTTCAATGCCGGCACCGACTGGGCCCAGAACGGCCAAACTGATCGGATCGTGGACATCAAGGGTAAAGATTATTTCGTGCGCAATATCGTATTTCCCGGAGAAGAAAACGTGCAGGATTCTCCGGGAGGCGTATTCGTATTTCTGCCGTACAATATCGCGTATCAGAATTTCGGCATCGCCTTCCTCTCCACGCTCATTTTTCTCCTTATCGCAATCTACGTCCACAGACGCCACAGGGGAGAAACGATTTTTCAGAAATACTATGCGGGGATACTCATCGGTGGCTCCTGCTGCATCATATTTTTCGGCCTGTGGTATCTTGGCAGCCTGAATTCGGGAAAACAGATCATACGGATCAGAGAGCCGCAATTCGTGATTTACAATTCAACGCTGCGGTTTCAGCCCGACCAGAATATTTTCGACCGCGCGTTTGAGCAGAAAATCGCGATACGGCTTGATTCGGGGGGCGAAGCGATAAACGCGGTGCAGGTCATTGTTGACTATGATCCCGCGATAGTGCAAGTGAACGACATAGTTACCGCGAACTCTTTGTGCGGACAACAATTCTTTTTGAAGAAAAATATCGACAACAAGAAAGGGGAAGTGCAGATTACATGCGGATTACCCACGCCCGGTTTTACCGGAAGAACCGGAACCGTCGCGGAACTGATGTTGCAGCCGGTCGCCGTTGGAGCATTCGCCCTGCGGTTCGGAAGCGGTACCGAGGTGCTTGCGAACGACGGGCTCGGGACGAATGTGCTCCGTGCCGTGACGAACGGCAGCTATCGCATCACGAGTTTGGAGATGCGGCAAACGGCGACGAACGTTCCGCCCGGCGTAATAGTTTTTTCACCCTCGCATCTGAATAGCGAACGCTGGTATAACGTCCGGCGAGCGCAATTCACGTGGCCGACCGTTTCCGGATATCAATATGCGTATGTATTCGACCAATCGCCCACTTCCACCCCTCGCGGCGGCACCGTGACGTGGGATGGCATGGTGATCCTGAACCCCGATCACGACGGCATCTATTACTTCCATATTGCCGCCAAGAAAGGAAATACGCTTGGGCCAATCTCGCATTTCAGGGTAAACATTGACGCAACTCCGCCTTTGCCGCCGGTCATTCAAGCGAGTAAGACGAAAATAAAGCCGGGAGAGGTGGTGAGATTTCAGTTCAGCGGCAGCGATGCTTTGAGCGGCCTCCAGCCGAACTATTATGTGAAAATCGACAATTCGATCTTTATTCCGACGCTGTCCCGATTGGACATCCCATTTTTGGAAAATGGCGTGCACACGATCGGCCTGCGCACGTTCGACAATGCACGGAACTTCAGCGATGCAAACATGACGATCGAGGTGAGCAAATAAGATCTTCGCCGCGTCACTATTTGAAGAAAAGAATAGCTTTTTGGGTCGCGGAAAAAATACGCTACGCACATGCGCATTTTGAACGACCCTGGAGAGTTTTATATCCACAACTTCGTACCGGATTCGAAAAAGTTCGAATCCTTGCCCCCTGCCTCGTTTCATCACCTAAACTGCGTTTCAAAAAGTAAACAAAACCGAGGCCGAAAGGTCTCTCGAACCGCTGCCCTAGCCCGCGGAGGCGAGAGGATTCGAACCACGTGGGTCGCACTACTTCCCTAAACATTGACCTTCCTTAATTTTTTTAAGGCGTGTGTTTGACTATTGGCTATAAACGGCTATAATTGGCTATATAGGTTATAGCCTTAATTATGAACGAAAACAGCAGAAAATTTGACCACAGAATCAAATCGCCCGAACCGCACATCGTGGCTCTTTTGGCTGCCATCGATGAGGTGAAAGGACAATTTAAAGCCGGGCTTCGGATGAGCCCGCAGGCGATCACGAGCCTTAAAAAATCAGTGCTGATTACGTCGGCCGGCGCTTCGACGCGCATTGAAGGAGCGAAGCTCAATGACGAGGAAGTAGAGAAGGTTATGCAGGGACTCTCGGTTTCAAAATTTGCCGATCGGGACTCCCAAGAAGTGCAGGGATATCTTGAGACGCTGCAAAATGTATTCGACAGCTATCAATCCCCGCCGCTTCGAGAGAGCACGATAAAATCGCTTCACAAGGAGTTGCTCAAGTATTCAAACAAAGATGATATTCATCGGGGCGATTATAAGAAAACAGAAAACACTGTCGGCGTCCTTGGCGCAGATGGAAAAATTGCAAGAATCATGTTCGAAACAACCCCTGCGTATCTCACGCCAAAAGAAATGACGGAGCTTGTTGATTGGACATACGAAGCGCTTGAGAATAATCGATTTCATCCGCTGCTTATCATTGCCAACTTCATTATCGAGTTCTTGAAGATACACCCATTCGAAGATGGCAATGGCCGCCTTTCTCGTGTGTTGACCAATCTTCTTCTCCTTCGATCCGGCTATCAATTCATGCAATATGTCTCGCACGAACAACTTGTTGAAAAGCGGAAAGATGAATACTACATCGCGTTGCGCAAGTCACAAGAAACATTCAAAGCCGATCATGACACGATCGCGCCGTGGTTGAATTTCTTCCTTGCGGTTGTAAAAGAACAGGCCACAAAAGCACTCGTCTATCTTGAAGAAGAAAGAGTGGAAGACACGCTTTCTCCGAAGCAATATGAAGTTTGGAAGTACATTTCAAGCGTAAATGAGGCGAGTAGGAGCGATATCGTTAAAGAAACGGACGTTGGTATGTCGACTGTCAAACAAGCGCTCGACAGGCTTCTTAGGCTTCACAAAATAAAGCGGATCGGCCGGGGCCCGGGAACGAGATACCGGAAAATCTAATCCCCATGTTCTCGCGACAAGAACGGGTGGAAATCTTCATGTCGCGTTTCCACGGTCGCCGTGACGTTTTCGCGCGTCGATGGGAACGGCCGGATGGTGCGAGCGGTTACACGCCGGTCTATACCGATTCAAAAAAGACATCGTACCAAGAACTTACCGTCCCGTGGATAGAGCGCCATCTTATCGGAATCGAAACGCTCGGTGTCTATCCACTCTTACCCGACAATACTTCCCGTTTTATCGCCGCCGATTTTGACGGCGAAGGATGGCAAGAATCCGTACGTAAATTCATTGGAGCAGCACGGAAACACGATATCCCGATTGTGATCGAGCGTTCACGTTCTGGCCATGGTGCTCACGGGTGGTTGTTTTTCACAGAACCCTATCCGGCATCCAGAAGCCGGAAGATTTTTTTCGCGCTCCTGCGCGAAGCGGGCGTCATTGGGCTTCTCGACAAGAACGAGAACTTCGACCGCCTCTTCCCGAACCAAGATTATCATTCCGGCAAGGGAATCGGGAACCTGATTGCGTTTCCGCTCCAAGGTGCAGCACGGAAACTGGGAAATAGCGTCTTTGTTGATTCTGATAAAAACTTTTCGGCTTACGAAGACCAATGGCAATTCCTCTCTGACGCGCCACGTCTCACCACGCAAGAACTTGACGGCCGATATGCCGCGCTCACGGGCGCAATGGTTTCGGAAGCGCTTCACGGCAAACCGTCGAAACTTACGTTAGTCATTTCGAATGCCATCGCGATCCCGAAAGAAAGTATTCCGCCCGCACTCGTGTCATATCTCCGCGCAGAACTCAACATGTCGAATATCGAATATTTCGTAAAGGAGCGTGCGGGGTTACCGACCTATGGTGTAGAGAAATATATCGCGACGGTTACGTCGGATGATAATCACGTTTTCGTGCCTCGCGGGTTCTTGCCAAAACTGACGGCGTGGCTTGATGAACATAAAACAATTTTTATTCTAAAAGATGAGCGCGCTGTCGCTGAACTGGTCGATTTCAAAACCAAATTCCAATTGTTCGATTTCCAGAAAATTACAATCGACGCGTTTGCGGACACGGAAAACGGTATCCTCGTCGCTCCGGCGGGATCGGGTAAGACCATTATGGGGCTGGCTATTATCGCAGAGAAGAAACAACCGGCCATCATTCTCACGCACCGACGCCAGATCTATGACCAGTGGCTGGAGCGAGTCGAACACGGATTCAATATCCCGAAGAAGCATATCGGGCAGATCTGCGGGACGAAGAAAAATGCGGCATTGCCCGTCACCGTCGCCATGGTCGCGACGCTTGCGCGAATCAAAGATTGGGGCGATATTCCGTCCATGTTCGGTACCGTCATTCTCGACGAGTGCCACCATGTGCCTGCAAAAATGTTCCGCGAGGTCGTCTCGCGGTTCAAAGGGAAATATCGTTTCGGGCTTACAGCGACGCCGGACCGGAAATATAACGATGCGAAACTTATCACAGCGTATCTCGGCGATGTTGTTTATACGATCCACAAAAGC
>JBGPES010000071.1:0-5142 GCA_041482935.1 Minisyncoccia bacterium
CGATTCCTCCTTCGGCATGCCACATCGGATGGAGGCGCCGATTTTTGAAAAACGACTGCTTGACTCCGAACATCACGCCACGGGCTTCCCAGTCGGTTCGTCCGCTTGCGAATCCCGTTACGCCGCTTGTTGCCCGATTGGCGTCGCCTTTCTGTTGCCAGGGGCCGCTGCCTACTGCGTTCGCTTTGAAATAGCTAACGCCGAAATTCAAGCCGTGGGCTAGGGTTATGCCAAGCCGGACCGATCTCGAAAGGCCCGTGAGTTTGTCGGGACTTTTCGTGATGTCATCCCGCTTGAGTATGAATTTGGGGACGCTATAGTAATCTGCGCCGACATCGAACGTAATACGGTCCGCAAAGCTCTTTTTCTCCTGCGCGAACGAGGAACCGCTCATTCCGAGAAATGCGGCGAGAAACACCGCGATCATTGCGACCCGATGGCTCATTGTGTCCTTTTGGAATACGTAGTTAAGAAAGCTTCCTCAAGTATAGGAGAGGCCGAGAGGAAGTCAATTTCAAGGTCGTTATCACTGATGCGAGCGTCGTTTTGAAAGTGCCGAGGGATGTTGGACCTGCCTACCGACAGGCAGGAGTTCGAACCTGCCTGTCGGTAGGCCTATTTGATGGTCGGCGCTTTGCCGAGGAGATACCAAGAGGCGTCGGTTTTTAGTAAGGATAAAGGATGCCGAGGAGCCGAAGTTGACGACGTTCGAATGATTATGATAGGGTAATAAACAGAAATCTTCCAATAAGGAGTTGATGAAAATGAGCAAACGATTTTGTGCCCTAACACTGGTTGGATTTGGCATCTTCGGCGTGATTCTCATGAGCTCCGGCCTCATCGATGAAATGTTCCGGACCGACGTTCCGACCGTCCAGAAAGCTATTGGGGCCTGGTGCGGACTCATCGCATTAATGATTCTGCCGCTCTGCATGGGCCTACATTGGCTCGTGCCGAAAAAAGCTTACTCGCCGTCATCCCTATAGGATGACGGTTTTTTGTGTGCCCGAGGTGGGAGTCGAACCCACATGAGTTTCCTCACACGATTTTGAGTCGTGCGCGTCTGCCATTCCGCCACTCGGGCAATTCTAAACACTATATAAAATTTGGCGCGATTTTTCAATCTTGCAAAAAATGGATTTTTGTTGTAGGGTGAGGGCAGTTCAATGACTTTTTAAGGAGGGAAATGTGACGGAAAAACCGCGCCCGGAGATTATATTGATCGGGGAAACTGTATTAATCGGGGAAACCGGCGGTCCGTGTTCCGGGAAAACTTCGCTCACCGCGATCGCTCCCCAGAAGATCGAAGACCGCGGCCGTGACGCGTACGTGTGCATGGAGGCGGCGACATTTCAGATCCAGCAGGGGATGCGTCTCAAAAAGGCGGTTCACGAGAAGCGCTGGTCCGATGTCCGCGAATATCAAAAGGAATTGATGGGTTTTCAGATCGAGAACGAAGAACGGCTGAAACGTTGCGCTCGGCGCGAGGGACGCCCGGCGGTAATCCTGTGTGATCGCCCCCTGCCTGACAGCCGCGCTTATTTGCCGGAAGGAAAAGAAGGCGACCTTATGTACGAAGAGCTCCTTCGTGAGGCAACCGGACTCAATTCGGCGGAGGCGCTCGATAGATACGCCGCGATCATAAAACTCACGACCGCTGCGGACGGCGCGGAAGAATTTTACACGCTCGAGAACAACGCGGCGAGGGACGAAACTCCTGAAGAAGCGCGATCTCTCGATAAAAAGATCGAGCTTGCGTACCGCAGGCATCAGCACCCGTTCATAATCGACAATTCCACGAATTTCGAAGGCAAGATGCATAGAGCGCTTAATGCGATCTACCACGTGCTCGGCATTCCCGAACCGCTCGAGATCGAGAGAAAATATCGCTTGCACACGCATCCTTGTCTGCTTCATTTCCCCGTTTCATACGGAAGCGTGGCGATCGAACAGATTTATTTGCGGAGCGAGCCAGGAGAAGAAACGCGGATTCGCAGGAGAACCCACGGGAACGGTTCGACATACTTTATAACCCGCAAGAAATACGTGCGGCCGGGCGTAAGGATCGAGACGGAAAAAATGATCGACTGGCGGACCTACTCTGACCTTGCGGAGACGCGCGATCCGGAGTGCGCCATCATCGAAAAAGATCGCGTGAGCTTTTTCTATGAGAAACAATATTTCGAACTCGATCTCTATCGGAATCTTGGCGACTCGCTCTGCGTTCTTGAGATCGAGCTTACGGATCTTCAGAATACGGTGCTTCTGCCTCCGTTTCTCGATATCCGTCCGGAAGACGAAGTGACGAATGATCCTCGCTATTCGAATCACGCGATCGCGCGTGCGCTTGCGGAGAAGAACAGAAAGAAATCGATTATGAATCCGAACCATCCGCTTTTCGTATAAGTACCAAGAACTCGCTCCAGCGGGTTCTTTTTTATTTGAATCTTTGACCAAAGCGATAGAGAAGGCGTACAATCATGCTAGCTGTTTCTGAAAAATCGAGGTTACCAATGCCGACAACGATAGCATCAAGCAGGGGTTTGCAGTTAAAGGCAGTTTTTGCGGGAGCCTTAGGCCTTGGGCATCCAGAGGAAGAACTTACTCGCGCCGATTATTGCGCTATCCTGGTTCTTTATGCGTTACTGAGTCATGCGCCGCTCACCATACGAGAGGTTCGGGAGCTGATCCAAAGGGTGTATGATTTCGTGGACAATACATTGGGCGAGGTATTTCTTTTGCCCCATTACGACAGGGAAGGCAATTTCTTAACCCACTTTGAATCGCTCGGCCTTTTCACTATCGTCCGCTTTCATAAGAAGCGGCAGTACGAATCAAATGGTGGCGGTCCGTACAACGAAATTTCTTACGAGATGTTCGATCGTGAGGATCAGCTTGCTATAAAATTCGTCGGCAAGCAATTTCTGGATTTGGTTCAAAAGAACATGGGGCGATTGATTCGTTCAAAAGCAAAGCGATCCAAACTCGCCCAGCTGTAGTCATTTTTGTTTGTAATAAGCGGCGCGATAACCTCGCGCCGTTTTTATTGCGGAACCTCAAAAAACGACATAAAATAAAGGTATGGCGCGGGTTATCGCAATTTGCAACCAAAAAGGGGGGGTGGGAAAAACGACGACCGCCGTAAATCTTGGCGCCTATCTCGCGGCGGCCGGAAGGCGGGTCCTGCTCGTTGATTTCGATCCTCAGGCGAACGCTAGCTCCGCACTGGGACATGACCGCTCGAAAGAAAGCTACAGCATCTATCATGGAATATCGGGCGAGGCATCGGCGAATGCGATCATAAAACCGACCCAGCTTTTCAATTTTCACTTTACTCCCGCGGCATCGCATCTCGCGGGAGCATTAATCGAACTCGTAAACGTCCCGGAGCGGGAATATTTTCTGCGTAAATTTTTGAACGGTATCCGGCATCGGTACGATTACATTTTGATCGATCTGCCGCCGAGCCTTTCTCTCCTTACCGTGAACGGGCTTGTTGCGGCAGATGAAATATTGATTCCCGTGCAGGCCGAATATTATTCACTCGAAGGACTCGGCCAGCTTTTGGAGACGGTGAATCTGATACAAAATAATTTGTTGCACCCCTTAAAAATTGCTGGAGCGGTGATCACGATGTACGACAAGCGGGAGCATCTGAGCCGCGACGTTTCAAAAAATCTGCGGCGCCACTTCCCTCATCATGTCTTCGAGGTGGAAATTCCCCGGAGCGTAGTGCTCGCCGAAGCGCCGAGTTTCTCGAAGCCGATTATTCTCTACCGGCCGGATTCTTCGGCTGCTTTTGCCTATCGGCGGCTTGCGGAAGAAGTGCTCGGCCAGGAAAAAGAGTTTGCGAATCAGGAAGGTGTCGTTGCGAGCGAAAATTTCGGAAACTTTAATATCGGCGCATAATAATAACCATGCTTGGCAAAGGACTTGAATCATTAATACCTCCGCAAAAAGGACACGGCGACGAAGGGAATTCCTCGGGAATGCCCCATTCTCCGCCTCCGTTCGATCTGCAGGCTGGGGCCAGCCCGCCGCAGTTTCAATCTATGCCGCCCGAACCGGAGCCGGTTTCTCTCCGCCAGATCAATACCCCAAAAATCCAGGAAAAGCCCGCTTTGCCGCGGGGCGAGCCGCAGAAAAAAACTCCGGATGAATATATCTACCATATCGAAGTCGAAAAGATCAGTTCGAATCCGAGCCAGCCGCGAAGGAATTTTAACGAGAACGCCCTGAGAGAACTCGCGAATTCCATACGCGAATTCGGTTTTCTCCAACCGCTTGTGGTTACAAAGATCGAGCATGAAACGCCGACGGGCGTCGAAGTGCAGTACGAACTTATCGCCGGAGAGCGCCGGCTTATGGCGGCAAAGCTTTTGGGGCTCGGCCAAGTGCCCGCGGTGGTGCGCAATGTGAATCTTGAACGCGAGAAACTCGAGCTCGCCGTGATCGAAAATATTCAGCGCGAGAATCTGAATCCGATCGAGACCGCGCGCGCCCTGGCGCGTCTTCAGGACGAATTCCGCCTCACGCAGCGGGAAATTGCGGCGAAGCTCGGCAAATCGCGCGAAGTAGTGGCGAACACCGTGCGGCTTTTGAGCCTCCCCATGTATATCCAGGAGAGTCTTGAGAAGGGCCAGATTTCCGAAAGCCACGGGCGGTTTCTTTTGGCGATCGAAGATCCGGCGGGGCAAAAAAATCTTTTCGAAGACATCCTTCGCCAGCATCTCACGACGCGGGAACTCAAAGTGCGCGTTGAGGCCGCGAAACCAAAAAAGCATGTGCCGCGCGAAGAGGCGACCCCTGAAGTAAAAATGATGGAGGAAAAACTGACGATGGAGCTCGGCACGCCCGTGAAAATTGAGCATGGCGCGAACACGGGCAAGATCACGATCACGTTTTATTCCGAAGAGGAACTCGAAAGTCTGGTGCACAGGATCGGGAAGGAGGAATAATGCAGCTCTTAAGCTCGATAGCGCGTGAAACCAAATCAACGGGTTTCGCGCGTTTAGCTCGTTAGCCATTCGATACTGTCATCCCGACGAAACCACCCCATGCGAGCCTCGTCTGCCCCGCCTCGGCTCATCGAGGCCGGGCCGTTCACGGGGCCGGGATACGTGCTTCTCTTTTTCGTCATCC
>JBGPES010000072.1:0-5097 GCA_041482935.1 Minisyncoccia bacterium
AGACCAATAACCGTAGTACCGGTTTGTATTTCTAAATTTTTCTGCTGCCGATTTTTGATATCAGCCTCAAATCCACGGAGCAAACCATTGCCGGCATCAATCCAAGTACGCGGGAATTCCATATGAACCTCCCATTGTAAAACCGCTGTTTATATCTTATGCCTCGTCCTCACAAAATACAAATAAACCGCTCCAGCAGAAATTTATGCGCCCATCTCCTTTTTGAATATTTCCCGAAGAACTTCTGGATTTCCCCTGCCCCTCAGATGCCCCATCGCCTGACCGACGAGGAACTGCAAACTCGCGGTTTTGCCTTTCTTATAATCCTCAATCGCTTTCGGATTCTTCTCGAGAACTTCTTTCACTATTTTTTCAAGTTCTCCCGTGTCGGACACGGTCTCCAACCCTTCGGTTTGCACGATCTCCTCGGGATCAAGACCCGTATCGAACATTTTTTTCAATATATCCTTCGCCTGCCGGCTTCCGATCTTCCCGTCCTCGATTAAAAGCACAAGATGCGCGAGATGTTCGGGGTCGATCTTTGAGTCTTTTAAGTTTATTCCGCCCTCATTCATAAGCCCCCGGAGATCCATTGTGAGGTAATTGAAAAGCGTGACAACACTCGCCTTCGCGTTCTTTTCCTTCAGTTCGCTTACCGATTCTTCGAAGAACTCCGCAAGCGCCGGCTCCGAAATAGCAGCGTCAACCTGTTTTTCATTCAAGCCATACTCTTTTGCAAAACGAGCACGCTTTCCTGCGGGCAATTCAGGAAGTCCTTCTTTGATGGTTGCCAGTCCAAATATAGCCGTCTCAAACGGCGGCAGGTCCGGCTCCGGGAAATAGCGATAGTCATGTGCCTCTTCTTTCGAACGCTGAGAAAACGTTTTCTGCTTCGCCTCGTCCCACCCCCTTGTTTCCTGAACGAGCTTCTCCCCTTTTTCGAGCGCTTCCTCCTGTCGCTTCAGTTCGTAGGCAATCGCGGCGGATACAAACTTAAACGAGTTGATATTCTTCAATTCCGTTTTTGTAC
Organism: Minisyncoccia bacterium; assembly: GCA_041482935.1. GTDB lineage: Bacteria > Patescibacteriota > Minisyncoccia > UBA6257 > 2-01-FULL-56-20 > DATLTV01. Next base: position 1,031 of record JBGPES010000072.1, read on the forward strand.
CCATGTTCAAACTCACATTCGCCTCAATACGCATCAGGCCCTTCTCCATATCGGCGTCCGACGCGCCAAGATATCGAAGGATAAGTTGTAATTCCCGTGCAAATGCTACGACTTCTTCGGCAGACGTAAAATCCGGCTCGGTTACAAGCTCCATAAGCGGCACGCCCGCACGGTTGAAATCGACCAGCGAAAATAATTTGCCCTCCTGCATCAAAGGGTCGCGAATCTCATGGCCAAGCGTCCCCGCATCCTCTTCCAAATGAATCCGCCGTATTCTTTTCCCTAGAAGCTCTCCCCCTTCAACAAGCGGCACATCGTATTGCGAGATCTGATACCCCTTCGGCAGATCGGGATAAAAATAATTCTTGCGATCAAATTTTGTTTTTGGGTTGACTTTCCCACCGAGCGCGAGGCCAACCCTAATCACGTGCTCCACGGCCTGCTTATTGATGGTGGGGAGTGTCCCCGGGTGCCCCAAACACACCGGACACACATTCGTATTCGGATTCTTCTCATCCGGGTCGTTCAGCGAATCACAAAACATCTTCGTCCGCGTCTTAAGCTCCGCATGTATCTCGAGCCCGATAGTTGGAGCGTATTTCATAATTTCACTTATCATCGCACGATGGAAAGTTTTTTGCAAAATAGTACCGGCAGGAAAAAGCTATGTGTTAATGCGGAAACTTTCTATTTCAAAGAGGCTCTCGGACGCGCCGGAAGCTCGGTTCACGCCATGGCGGGATTTCGGAGCGGAGAGGCAGCGGGCGCTTCTCGCCGGAAGAAGCGAACCGCGGTTCTTTGAAATAGAAAGTTGGAGCATCCTTGCTTCCATTTCAAATTTTTGATACGCTAATGAAAGTTTATCGCACGAGAGGATATGATAGTGAGCGAACAAGATGTCGAAGCGGGGCGAAGGGTTATCGCATCAGTTGGAACAATCATTTACCGTTGGGATAGAAAACATCTCGAAGTCCTTGTCGGCGAACGACAAAACGAGCCATGGAAGGGCTACTCAATGATCGCCTTCGGCGGACTGATCGATGGTACGGATCACTCCATAGGACAAGCCGCGATGCGTGAAGCTCGCGAAGAAACTGGGGGCAAACTCGGACTCGCCAATTTTAAATTCCTTGACCACTACGGACCCCTGAGCTTCCACCATCACCTCTACCTCAGCGAACCCAACACAATAATAGCGACCCGCACCGAAGAGGAAATAAGTAAAAAATATAAATTCGTCGTAGCTATGTTCTGCGCGGAATGCGTCAGCGGAGAAGCAAGGGACAACGATGAAGTGAAATATATCCGGTTCGAAAATGCACTCGATCTTGCGAGAAGGGAAACGAAGCTCGCATTTGAGCAGGCGCTCATACTCAGAGACACCCATATAAAGCTCGTCGTCATCCCAAACTTAATTTCGGAATAAAACCACCCGCCCACACCAATGGGCGGGATTTTTATTTGAATTTGATTGCGGGATAAAATAAAAAGGCCCTCAGAGAAAATCGAGGGCCGGGAAAATATAGTCAGCCCAATTTGGATCGCACGGATATCGCTTGGGATCGGACTTATATCGTTTTACGTAATCGCGGATTTTGGCCGAGCTCATAAATTTTACGAACTTGTGCTTCGCGGGTTCCATGAGGCGAGGTACTCCCTCCGTAACAACATAGAACACCCACCAATCGTGGCCGGCGTGATCCTTCTCACAATCGCCGGGAACGAATTTCTGGAACATCACGGCCGTAGATACTACCTTGAGGTTGGTTTCTTCGAGAAGCTCTCGTTCGATCGCTTGTTTAGGCGTCTCGCCTTTGTCGATATGCCCCGCGGGCATCGCAAGACCCATGGGATGCTTCAGGCGATATTGCACCAGATACTTCCCATCAAGATCAATAATGATTGCCCCGACGCTTTTACCTATTCCCATGTTTTCCTCCCGAATCACCTGCTTACTTGATTATTTGATATCCCACGCCTAAAGTAAAGATAAGATATGAGCGTCAAAAAAATAAGCACACCAAAAGTCATTGCCGATCCGCTCTACGGAATTTTTGATGTGCGTCCCGTACTCCCGATGATAGAAACTGAAGCATTCCAGGCACTGGGCGACAAGCGCCAACTCGGCATGTCGTACCTCACGTTCCCCTCTGCCACCCACACGCGCCGCGCGCATTCTCTCGGAAGTTACCACGCAACGCGCGTCCTCGCAGACACCTGGATCCACTCCAAAATGGTGAGCGACCAGGAAGCGGACGCGCTTTCTGCCTACGCCCTCTACCACGACATCGGACACCCGGCCTTTTCCCATGTGACCGAAGATCTGTGCAACATCGACAAAAGCAAATACCCGGGCATGAGCGCAAACTCATTTCTAAGTTTGGAGCTTATCCGCACGCTGAAGTATGAAGTTGAGGCCTGCGGCGTTGATCACGACCTACTCCTCGATATTGCGACCCATAAAAACCCTCTCCATCTTGCCGTAAGCGATAAAAACCTCGGCATGGAAAAATTGGATTATCTTGAACGCGACGGGATGTACACGATCCTCTCGCGGCCGGCAGGCGTGGATTATCTCCGCAAGCATGTTTATTTCGTGGATGGCAACCTTGCGATCGACGAAAAAGTCGTGGACAACGTGATCGACGTGCAGAACTTCTACCTCAAAATGTATAAAAACGTCTATCTCCGAAAGTCCTCGGCGATCGCCCAGCGCATGCTCCAGAAGATTGTGCATCACCTGATACTCGTGAAAGAAATCTCGGCTGGGGATCTCCCCCGCCTCACTGATTCCGAGCTTATCGGCGCGATGTATTTCTCGAAAGAAAAGACGGCTGCGCATCTCTACGCGCTCCTCAAACGCCGCGACCTTTTCCGCGAAGCAATCGTCGTACGTCCCCACAGCTTCGTCCACGCAGGAGCCAAAACCGCCGGAAAACCAGTCGTCGTCTTCGGCGTCAATCAAAAAGAAATGGAACATCTCTTAACTTCGCCGGAGCTCCAGTCGAAAAACCAAACCGGCCTTGAGGGCCTGGAAAGCAAAATCGCCGAGCTTGCCGGACTTCCAGGCGAGAGCGTTCTTGTGGTTCCTATAACAACACCGTATCGCTTCAACGCCTCGGACGTAAAAATCCTCCGCGAAAACGGAGCAATGGGATCGCTCCACGACCGTTACCCCGCGCACTTCAAGGAAATGGAGGAAGTCGCGCAATCATACCTCGCGCTTCGCATCTGCACGATCGAAAAATATCGAAAGGCGTTAAGCGATCCCACGACCGCAAAAAAGATTTTGGATCTCCTGTTGAGTAAAAAGACGGATCGCAAGGAAAAAGAGCTCGTATAGGGGGCTCAGATAAATTTGCTCGCAACCCACTCCAGCTCGAGAAATCCGAGCTCGCTCCTAACGCGAAAATACCGCCCTGCCTCGCTGCGGCTCGGGGGCACCCGGTATTTTCTCTGGTCGCTCGCGGATTTCTTACTCGCCTCCGCTTATGGTTACGAAGCAAACCTATCTTCGCCCCATAGCAGAGTAAGTCGTTAAAAAAATCTTTTAAATTCCAAGTGCTTTTTGAGTAGCGCTCCACACCAGTTCGTGAATATCTTCGATCGAAAAAAGTTTTCCCTTCGGGGCGCATTCAATAACGGTAAATTCGTTCGGGAAAAGTTTCGCAGCGTGAATGTATGACCGCTCCGCGGCTTTCAGGTGTTCCAGATCGGCTTCATGAATATCCCGCTTCGCGCCCTGAAGATACCCACGCGCCGATTTCTTCGCAATGAGGTTGTATGAAATCTCCGCGGGAACGTGCAAAATAATGTTGAGGTCGGGCTTCGGGATCTTCAACATCCCGTATTCGAGTTCATAGAGCCAGCGGAAAAGTTCTTCCCGTTCCCCATCGCCTTCTATTTTGGCGCCCTGGTGGCCCATATTCGAACCCATGTAACGATTCCCCACCACGATACGGCCCTCCTCTAACCACTCGCGCATCTTAAAACTCGCGTCGAATCGATCGAGGGCATAGAAGAGAGATGCCTCTCGGGGACCGACCTCTTCAAGTCCACCGTAACGG
>JBGPES010000073.1:0-5051 GCA_041482935.1 Minisyncoccia bacterium
AGACTTCTTTGATCCGTCCGTCTCAAGGACGACGCTCGAACCAAGCTGGACGGTGCCTGAGGCGTTCAGACCAGATGTGATTATTACCACTCGTTTCATCTGATCCTCGATGTCTAAAATTTGCCACTGCATACGGCGCAGGGTCCCTTTAGCTTCTTTGTACTCGGCGTTATCCGACCGGTCGCCATAGGCCGCCGTTCGCGCCGCTTCGGCAATGCGGTCGGGGAGTGCGCGTTTAAGGCCGTGAAGCCGATTTTGTAGATCCTTAAAACCCTCCTCGGTAAGATAGATCGGGCCATCGTCTCCATTTTTCTGCCGGCTAGATCTGCGTCCCGATCTTTTCATATCTTCATTATAACCCGCCCGTAAACCAGATTGATTTATCCCGGCTTTTAAGTTATAATCGGCGTAGAATCTTTATTGATCGACAGAAAGGAGGGGGCAACGTGTTAGACCCCGAATTGGCTGCTCAAGCAGCCGAAATAGCTAAGCTGGATCGGGAGACCGCCCGACAGATCATCTATCAATGCGAAGCATGGACCGATCGGAGTCTTGCAGAAGGAATCATCACGCAAGAAAAAGCCTGGGATTCTTATTTCGGCCTTCTTCATGAATGCGATGAGCGTCTGCTGTGGTCCGATCGCCAGAGAATCCTTGGCAAGATCGATACCAAAAAATATCGACCTTGGTTATCGAAAGACCCCGTCGTTCTCATGATCTGCCGTATTCGCGCCTCGGGAAATAAGGGTAGCTGTAATTGAGTTCGTCCGCGAACGAAGACAAAATGCCTCAGCCGATAGTGTTGGGGCATTTTTATTTTTTCCCCTTCGCATCGGACAATGATTTACGAACAAAAAAATCACAAGGCCGTCTAAGGGGCGGCCCTTTTCTTTTTGAATGGTCCTCCGACTATAGTTCCAAGCTATTGACTTTTGCGTCGGCAACTATAGGATACAGGCAGATTCATTGTGATTCACATAGGAGAAGTTGATGCGGAAAGCAATAGGGATCGCCATTTTTCTCGCCTTCTCTGTGGGGGTATCCTACGCCCAATCTGCCGCCACAACCGCCGCTCATAAAGAATTCTCCCGGGATTTTTGGAGAGACCGGACGAAGCAGCTGCTAAAAGATAATTTCCCTCGCCACCGGTCGCTCGTCGAACATCTGATCGTCGATATAGAAATGAACGAAGAACCATACGCCCTTTCCGATTATTGCAGAACGGACGGCTGTACCAAATCACCGACCATAACGGTAAACAAGGGTTTCATAGAAGGTCTGATTCGGTCCCCATGGGGCGAAGATGGTTATCTGGCCGTTTTAGATCACGAAATGGCCCATATTATCCTCAAGAATCCTTTTTGGCGGCGAGGAACGATGGCCGGCAGATCTCCGGAAGAAGACGTGGATATGTACAACGCCAATGAACACGAAGCCGATTGGCTCGCAATGGAGTTTCTTAGGCAACAAGGCCGAAAGCCCTGTGCGCTTCTGGGATTATTTTCGGTATCAGACAAGGAGATGCACTGGAGCAAGAAGGATAGCGCTCTTGCCCCGATCAATTTGCACCGATGGCGGGTTGTGCAGAGAATTTGCGCAGTCCGCGTTGGCCGAGATCAAGATACATCCCAAAAGTGAATACCACAACGCATCGGCGCCGCATCCCGCAGCGCCGATTTTAATTCTAAGGGAGCATCGCGGCCGAAGATACTTTTGAGACGGTCCTTGGAACCGGTTTGGATGGATGCCTTGATTTTTCATCGCCCCCGCCGTATGATCTTGGCAGTTAGTTTCAGAAGATACTCATGAGGAGCGCCCGTGAAAAAAGTTCTGCTGTTCGCCGCATTCGTGCTGCTCATCCCTTGCCGGAATGTGAGTGCCCAAATCGGCAGGCCGAAGGCAGGTCCATTTTCAGTAAAGTCGGGGCAGATGAAGGCAATGCTCGTCAAACTTTTTCCCGATGATCCGCAGGCCGCGGCAATTGAGATCAAGGTATTCAACGAGTTGAATGGCAGCAGCTTGCCGAATATAAGCGCCGACCGCAATTGCCGTTGCGCAATTTCCGTAACAGAAAGCCTGCTCGCCAGGCTGGGCGACAGGACCGACATCGCTTTTACCGTTGCCCACGAGTTCGGCCATATCAAACTTCGCCACGGCTCGAGAAAAGCCGAGGTGAGCTGGACCGAGGTGCGGGAGGATTATGGCTTCCTCGAACGTCAGGAGATCGCTGCGGATCATTTCGCGGCGCAGGCGCTGGAACGATACGGCATGGATGTCTGCCCGACGCTCCTTGGAAGATTAGCCAAGGAATTTGGGATCGACAAAGCGGATGACCCGCAGAGCGCGATCATTATGAAGCGCGTCTCATTGCAACGGGTTTACTGCTACAACAAGGGAAAGATCAATGCCGTTGGAGCTTAATATGCGAATTCTCCGGAGAACGGAATGACGAAAATTGGAGTTCCCATGAGTGCTTTGAAAATCTTTACCGCGATATCCCTCCTTGCCACCCAGCTTTCCGTGTTCGGTTGTTCGCATCAAACGGCCGACTCCTCCACAACGGCCATTCCTTCGGTTCCGAACTTTTCGGGGGAACTGGAAATTCCCATACCCGAACAATTTGGCAGGTTAATTGAGCTGCATGTCGACGGATGTTCCTCGGGGGAAACTTTTATGCCTTGGAAAGAAATGATTTCGACCACGGCCATTTTGTGTGGCGGCCGGGCACGAGGCGGGCATACGATTCGCTCGACGATATCCTGAAAGACGTAGCGTTCGTTGTCTATCACACCGATGAACATGCGGGTCGATGGGAAAGCCCAAGCCAAAGGCGGCTCCTGCCCAAAAAGCGCACCCAGCGTTCGATTGTCGGCTATCCCAATGGAGGTATCCAATCGGCCATAGAGCTTGTCGGAGAGTCGCAGAGAAACGAGCTGCCTTATTACAAACTCTATGGCACCGTTAGGGGCGAAGATTTGGCAAGCAGCATAAGACCGGAGCTCGCGCGTTATGACCCCGTGACCGTTATGGTCCGGGAAAAGAGGCGCCTGCTTTTTAATCAATTTGCAATATGTCCGCACCCGCAAGGCCGTTTTCTTGTCGGAGGAATACACTATGAAATTTTCCTCCATCTGAGTGGCCGATCACCAGAGTGAATTGACGAACGTCCGGACGCAAGTCCCCGACGTTCGTTTTTTATTTGTGGTTCCCCATGCGGTTTTTTTTAACGCTGCCTTTCTAAGTGGCTTGGGACGCTCCGGTGTCATCTGGGACGGAAGCGGGCCGCGTTCAAAAAGGAGAATTTTGGAATACAAGACAGGAAAGAGGTGTCTCGATCCGGACTTATTTCCAACTTTAGTGCCGTCATCGGGAACTGATTCCTGGCAAGCCACGGCAATATTCTTGGAGTGGGACGATGTGAGGCCCGTAGTTGCATTGATTTTGCCGCAGTGGCAAGATTAAGAATGAATTCGGTACCATGCTCCTTGATATAATTCTCTGAACGGAGGTGTATCATGCAACGATTTCCGGTCGTAGCAGTGCTTGTTTTTTTGGCCGCTCTTCTTTCGACTGGCCTTGTATCAAAAGGTGCTTCATCGTATCCGCAAAAACAAGCCGCACAGAAACTCGATGGGAAAGACGTGTTTCTTAAATACAGCTGCAATAACTGCCATGCGGTTAGTACGGCCGGTATCACCGGGAAAAACTCCGGTATGGGCGCTCCTGACCTTGTCGATGTAACGGTACGACACGAAAAACCGTGGATCCGCAGATTCATCCGCCAGAACGATGTCCATGTGCCGTGTCCAAAAGTAGACAAGTCGAAGGACGGAAAGAAGCACCCCGCCAAGTTTACCGGCACGCAAGAAGAGGAAGATTCCTTGATCGAGTGGCTTGATAAGCAGCGGAGTAAAAAATAATCACATTCAGGGCGGGGAAATACAACTCCGCCTTTTTCATTGGTAAAATATACAAAAACGGCGGGTCGAAAACGATGACATTCTTGCCGTCATATCACCTCTCGCGGCTTATTATGCAATGAAAGCCTTCTTAGGCGCCCCCGCTCTGGCGCCAGAGGCTTTCAAAAAGCACTTCCATGGTGTGATGGATATCTACGTCTTCGATCAAAATGCCCACGGGGCGTTTTTTGTTGAGCGAGATAATAGCCACTTTATTCCCATACATAAAATTGGCATTATTGATGGCCATTGATTCGGGCAGGAACTGCGTAATTCGCAATTCGCGGCCGTCGTTTTGCTTGAGCGCAACGGCGGTTTTTGTCCGCGGGGTCAAAAGCCGGATCCTCAAATAGCGGCGGTATCGGGTTTCAATAAAATCTTCGACGTAAGGTTTGCCGAGAAGTTCGATCCAATCATCCCACGAAAGAATAGCGGAGACGTGCCGTTTCGTCTCAAGCATATCGTTCATGATCTGTTGTATCTCTTCAACCCCCGTATATGTTCGTACGGTTGGTTTCACGCCGGTATCGTGCCGTAGCGACTGCAGTTCGGGAAGGACGATCTTGAGCGCCGCTTCGTGTTCTTTGAGGTTGATAAGAAGTTTCTCGGGATTCTCGGCAACCCAAACTCTTCTTCTTCGCTGCAAATAAGCATTCATCAATCCTTTCTTGTGCAGTTCGTTGATAATGACGTTTACGCTCGTACGCGGCATTTTCGCTTTCTCAGCTATTTCCGTCGCGCTGCTTCCGCCAAGTTGCAGGGCGGCGAGATACACCGTCGCTTCATTGGGAGAATGGCCGAGTTGTTCTATAACGGTTCGTATATGCATGGTTTCTTTTAGAACCCATCTCGCTGCGAAAAAGACTTTTGGGATCGGTTCCGTATGATTCTAGCACGAACGGAAAAAATGACGACGTAAATGACGGCGTTTTATTTTTTGAGAAAACTCATGGAAATACGGTGTTTTCGGGCATGCATCGCTGCATCCTCGCGTAATGGCCGGCCGCCCCCGGGTGGGTGAGGGCGTGGAAGGCGAGATTGGCGGAAAAGTTGTATAGGAGTGGGCGCTATCCATGCGGGGGGTCGTAAGCG
>JBGPES010000074.1:0-4970 GCA_041482935.1 Minisyncoccia bacterium
AACGGAATCGTTTTGGTTCGGTCGTGAAGAGGATAAGGCCGCCCGCGATGAGCAGGGCGAACGCCGCGTATTCGACCGTGTTCAATTGCACGTTGAGGAGGGGAATACCGAGAAGAAGCGTTGCGACGGGGGAAAGGGCGGCGATTAAGGGAAGCGTGCTTGATGCATCGCCGCGAAAGAGCGCAAGATAGAGAAAAAGAATCGCGAACGTAAATACGGCGCCCGCGACGAGCGCTAGTATCGTGAAATAAAGAGGCGCAACATGAAAGCCGAAAGGAATGAGCGCGATCGCCGCAAGTCCGATCAGAGCGAGCCAAAAAGTATAGCCGAGCGGATTCGGATATGATTTCTTGAGGAGTAGTTTATCGAAAACCGCCGAGCTCCCGAGAATGAATTGTGCTGCAAAGGCAGCGGCGAACCAGTTCATAATAGCTCGATAGCTCTATGGCTCGTTAGCTCGATAGCAGATAGACGGTATTTCATTTATGTATATTTTAGCTTTTTTTCTCCGCATTGCTAACGAGCTAAAGAGCTAAACGGCGAAATCGTTTTGATTTCGATTTCGGCGCTAAAGAGCTTCGTCTATGATCTTCTTGTATTCCAAGGCGCTCGGCCGGATCTTTCGTTCCATCGTTTTATAATTTACTTCGACGAGGCCGAAGCGCGGCCAAAAGCCCCTGTCCAATTCAACGTTGTCGAGAAGAGACCAATAAAAATATCCGCGGACATCCACGCCTTCATCCATCGCTTTTTTCATCCAGGCGATATGTTCTTTGATGAATTGCGCGCGATGAATGTCGCGCGCGTCGGCGAGACCGTTTTCGGTGATATAGATGGGAAGATGATAAGAGCGGAGGCGGGCGAGCATTTTATATAATCCTTCGGGGTATACCTCCCAACCCGTATCGGACACCATTTTGTTATCGTTCTTGTTAAATCCATAGTGAACTCTGCTGTGGAAGTAGTAATTAAAACCGAGAAAATCAAGCGACTTCCGAACGCGCCGCAAAAAATATTCATTTATGTTTGCCGCGGGCCACGCCAGAACTTTATTCAAAAATCCACGGCTGGCCTCAAAGTAGACAAGATCCACGACAATGCCGACCTCGAACGACGGATTGATTTTTTTGAGCGCATCGTACGCGCGTTTATGGCCCTCGACAAAATGTTTGGTAGCCCGATATGCCCGGATAAGGCTGCGTTGCGCGGGAGGCCAGACGCCGCGGAGATAACCGTTAAGGCAATAGGCATCCGGTTCATTGACGGTCATCCAGAAACGAACGTCGTCTTTGAATTCCGTACCGACTCTTTCCGCGTATCGCTCGAAATATTCCGCCCAGCGCGGCGAGGTAATCCCTCCTTGCGCGCTGAGCCAGCGGGGGAGCGTAAAATGCCAGAGCGTGAGGAATGGTTCAAGATCGCGTTCGCGCAGCGCGCGGATCACTTCCCTATAGTGTCCGATCTCTTTTTCGTCGAACCTTCCTTCTTCCGGTTCAATGCGCGACCATTCAATGGAAAATCGGTGGGCATTATGCCCCAGAGATTTTGCGATATCGAAATCTTCCCTGAAGAGATTGTAATGATTGCATGCGCGTCCGGAGATATAATTTTCCCTTTGCAGGGGATTTGGCCCGCCCGCCGGGGGGTTTAAAAGAAAATCGGGCCATTCGCCATCCGGAGGATTAAAATGGGCTGTTTGCGCTCTGCGCTTGGCCGTTCTTAATTCCCACTCGGTCCAGTCGTTGTCATTGTTTCCTTCCACCTGGTATGAGGAGGTTGCCGCTCCCCAGAAGAAATTTTTATGCATGCCCGAGAAAAATATTTTTCATACTATGGAAGATATGGATTCTTTTATTATACCTTGTCCCGGAATCCACCTCCAAAACATCTTCTCGCCTCATGCATCATGCTTCTTTCCCGCGTTCCCGGTGAGTGATATACTAGACGATAAGCATTCTTGCCCGATTAGTTCGATGTTTTTATGGGAGACACAGATAATAAAACCGACGCGCAGAATAAAAAGGTTGTCCTTATCATAGAAGACGACCAGTTTTTGGTGCGGTTATATCAGCTGGAGCTGGCAAAGAAAGGCCTGGAAACGTGGGTTGCAACCGACGGTGCAACGGCGGTTGCGCTTCTTGCCAAGGAATCGCCGAATGCCGTGCTTTTGGATCTTATGTTACCCGGAGGAATGAACGGATTCGACGTACTTTCGGCCATCCGCGCGAATGAGAAATGGAAGAACGTGCCGGTAATAATCGTCAGTAATTTGGGCCAGGAAGAAGACATGAAACGGGCGGAGACCCTGGGAGTAAAGGACTATACAATAAAAGCCAATATGCATTTGAACGATATTATCGAAAGGGTAGCGAAATACGTCGGTTAGGCTTTCCCGTGATTTCTCGGTTCACATAAAGAGAAGAGAGCCCCTTCTCTGAAACTCGCAGGCAATTTGGCGTAGTCGCTCGTAGAATTGAATTCATTTCCAAGAGCGGAGGTCTCTTTTTCGACGACTTAAAGGGAGTTAGAGCCCATCTCAAAAGTACATTCTAGCCGCGTTCTTAGCGATTTTCCCGTATCCGCAAGGCGTGGCGAGGAAGGTTGTGCCCAATAGGCACTCCGACCGAGCCGCAACGCAGTGGGACGGGAAAATCGCAAGAACCCTTGCGGGATATGGCCAATCCTTTGCGACACCGTGTCGCTCCTGACTCGGAGTATCTATGGATACACCTTTGTCCTCACTCCTTGTGTCGCAAAGGATTGGTCTATATATCGCGGCCGAATATACTTTTGAGATGGGCTCTGGGAGGCGGAAAAAATCGGAGCGGACTCAGACCCCGGCCTTCGCCGGGGTTCACGTGGCTCTAAGTCGCTTCTCTCCAAGAGCCACGGAAGTTATGCACAGGCTGTGAATTGCGCCTTTTGAAGCCAAAAAAGGTAATATTCAGAGTAGATATTTGTTAAGTCTTACATAAGGTCTTACAAGGGAGAATTGTGATGAAAACGAAAGTGATTGCCGTACTCGGTTTGTTTTTGTTTTCTTTCGCGTTTGCAACGAACGTGCGCGCGCAGGAAGCGCCGAAAGTCCAAGAGATGAAAGAATTGCCATGGTATTTTCCGCCCGGCGTTATCCATACGAGCGACCCCGTGAAGCAGAAGCAGGAATATCTCCGCTATCTCCATGCAGATGAACAATGCTGGCAGGGCGGCCAAAATTCCATGCCCTTCATTCCCGGGAGCGACAGTATTCGCGTTAAAACCGATGTGGTGAGTACCGCGAGTATGACGGAAAATCCGACCCATCTTATGCTTGTTTTCGACAACTGGGTGCTGACCAACGAAGGCGTCCTCAAGGGGATAGCCGCAAAAAACAACTCTTCCCTCGAAGAAGCAAGAGAGAAGTTTTATGTCCGCGTCACCTGCATGAATTCTCAGAGATTCATCTCAAAGCATGAATTCGAAGTTGCAAAAGACGATCTTTTGGCCCAAGCAGTGAGCGCCGCTGATCATGACTTTGCCTATTATCATGACTTGGAAAAACTGGCGGTCGCGTCTCGGGCGAAAAAGCTCGGCATTCCCGAAGATGAATTCAGGAAATCCCTCGACGAAAAGGTGGACAGTACGAATGTGACGTATCGGGAATTCAATATGCTCCCGAAACCTCACCGCCGTTCCGACTTCATCCCTCGAGAATTGCATTTGGCGCCCAGCCCGAAAATACAGGTGCTGGGAGTTGCGTGGCTCGATACCGGGATTGTGTACTACAATCCGCAGGCGCGAGTGCGCGACTACCTCGTAGGCCGCCCCGGCGTTCTTCAGCATGAAATCATTCATGCGAACATCAATATGGAAGAATGGCCGATGCAAGGTTTCGACGAAGAACTCGTCGCATCGATCCCCGAAATGGTCGATCCCACAGATACGCTCGACCTGTTCAGCCATGGATATGCGAGGGATCTTCGCGAGTGGATTGAGGTGTATACGGGAGTGGATTTCGAGGAAGCCCATAAGCAGATATATCTTTTTGACGCCGTCGGACAGATCACGATCGACGAAGAAAAATATCGTGAAGTGTTCGCAAAGCTTGCGCAGGCGCAAGCGGCTTTCCTCCCTGCACTTAAGATTGCGCTGTCCGAATTCTATTCAGATCGTCTTTTTTGGACAGCGATGAATGACCGGAGAAGCGATGACAACACCGTTTTCTCGGTTATGCTCGCGATACAATTCGATCCGGTGGCCCTCGATGGCCATCAAAACACGATGCTCTGGCTTAAGGCTCGGGAAGACAAGATCCGTCTTTGGGCCAAGAATGCGTGGGAGAAGACGAAGTCGTCCAAGAGCGAAGGCGGCATGTCAGGAATGTATGCGCCGACGTTTGCCGTGGAGCTCTATAAAAAGTCCTTCACCGAGCAGGAACGTCACGAACTTGAGGCGCGCTGCTATGCCGATCAAAAAGCATGCAGTGAATTGCTCAGTAATCCAACCGGGCTTTTGAAGTATCTCAGCGATTTCCAAAAGGCAAAACGAGCACAAGGAGGTGCCCAATGAAGCGAATAGCGATTATTGCGGTACTCGCGCTCTGCATGGGCATCGTCTCGTGCGGACCGACGTATAAAAGCGAGTTCATGGAGTCCTGCAAGAAGGACAGCAATACCGAAAAGCAGTGCACGGTTGCTTTCCACTATGCGGACAGACTCTTTTTCACCCACGAGAATCCCGACGGCAAGGAATACACCGTGATTACGAGTCTTGTGACCACCGAAGAGGTGGAAAAAAAGATCAAGCAGGGCAAGGACGATTTTGATGCGGTCCTCGATTATAAGAACCAGGAGTTGGCATCGTATATCGGGACCCACAACCTGCGCAAACCTTTGGAGCACAGGGGAGAGGTGGTAAGCCTCATCCATTCACGCGTGCTTACCGCAAAGCTCGGCACCAAATTCGATCAGGCGATGGGGAAGGTCTCCTCA
>JBGPES010000075.1:0-4942 GCA_041482935.1 Minisyncoccia bacterium
AATGGTTCTTTTGAGGCGAAAGGTGCCACCGCGACCGCATAGCGGTTTTCTTCAATGACCCTCGTCCGCTCCTTCAAATCATTTTTTATCATCACGCACCGCGCGCACCGGCCGTGCTTCTTGAAATACCGCTCGGCGCCTTCGATCGAGCGGACTTTTTGCGGAGGGATGATGGGCAGGGCAAGCAATTGGTAGTGCGGATGATAGATCGAAGCGCCGGCGGTCGGCCCCCAGTTCGCGAACGTGGAAATATAAACACTGCATTTGTCTTTCTCGAGAACACGGTGCCGATCTTGAAATATTCCGAAAAGTTTCGCGGCTCGCGAAGCGCTCAGGTCGACGAAGCTTTTGTCGTGATTCCTTGTGATGATGAGTTCGTGATCGCCCACGCCGGTCTTTATGGAATATGGACCGTGCTTCAAATCAATCGCGCATCCTTCAACATGCGTAAGTGCCGGATATTTATTGCGGATAACCGCGAATTCCCATTTCTTTTCATCCGGATAGACCGAAACAGGCGGCCAATTGCCGGATTTTTTGAGGTCCTCGAACGGACAGTTCTTTTTTGGCGCAAGCTTCCGGGGCGGCTTTTTTCCGTCCAAAAATTTCGGCCTTGTCGCGCGCCCGGGCGCAATCAGGACCCAATCGCCGGAAACCAAATCTTCACGAAGTTCGGACATGGGAAGCAAGCTCGTTAGCAGATACGTTAAATTTCATGTATATATTTTAACATTTCCTTGGATTGCTAACGAGCTATTTCTGCATCCTATTCTGGTAATACCAATTCAGCACATCCTTCGCTATCGGCACGGCGTTCAAGCTTCCTTCTTTGGAATTCTCGATGAGGACGAGGATCGCGATCTGCGGATTGTCGCAGGAAGCGTAGCCCACAAAAATCGCGTTTTCCTGCGCGTTGTTCTGCACCTGCGCACTGCCGGTTTTCGCGCAGACGGAAAACGGCAGATCATTCAACTTATATGCCGTGCCGAGAGGCGATATGACGGCTTGCTTCATTCCTTTCTGCACCGCCGCGATCTGTGGCGCAAGGCCCGTAAGATCGGCGAGTACTTGCGGCGTCGAACTCGCATTCAAAAACGGCCGGTAAATTTTCCCCCCGTTTGCGACGGCGTCGATATAGTCCAAAAGCTGGAGCGGGCTGACCAACAAGTCGCCCTGGCCGATCGAGACGTTATACGTATCTCCCAAAAGCCACGGCGTGCCGAGTTTCGTTTTTTTCCAATCGGGCGTCGGCAAAAAACCCGTGGCTTCATTCGGCATATCGATCCCGCTCGTTTTCCCCAGATCAAATTTCTGCCACCAATCGTGGAGGCGTCCAATGCCGAGTCCCGCAATTCCATAATCGCTTGGGTCATTAAGTGGCGGAGTGCTTTCCGCGGGCGATCCACCGCCTACGATGTAGAAATAAACGTCCGACGATTGCGCGAGAGCCGACGCAAGATTCACGTTTCCCTGCGGGCGCCAGTCGAGATAACGGCTCGACGACGTAACGCTGTAAGGATTCGGCACCAAAAGAAATCCCGGCGAGAAGATTTCCCGCTTCGGATCGATCACGCTTTCTTTGAGCGCCGCCACGCCCACGAGCGGCTTGATCGTCGAACCCGGACTGTAGAAGCCGGAAACCACGCGGTCAAAGAGCGGCTTGTCGGGAGAATTGAGTATCTGCAGTTTTTCGGGATTATTGCCCGGTCCGCTCAAAACGTTGTTGTCAAAACTCGGCACGCTCACGAGCGCGAGCACTTCGCCGTTCCGGGGATCGATCGCGAGTCCGATCCCAACCCTCCGGCCCAGTGCCGCAAGACCCTCGCGCAAACGTTCATAAAAATACTTTTGGAAGTCGCCGTCGATCGTGAGCTTCACGAAATTCCCGATCTGCGGATCGTTCTTTTTCTCTTCGCTTAAAATTTTCCCACGGGCGTTGCGCAGGGTCACGGTCGCCCCCGGCACGCCCGACAATTCTTTGTTGTAAAACGATTCGATGCCCGCTTTTCCGATCACGTCGTCCCCGGAAAGCAGAAGGTTTTTTGCCAAGTCTGCGGAATCCACGCGGCCGACATATCCTACGACCGGCGCGAATACTTGCGAGTTACTATATTCTCTTTGGAAATCGCCCTCGACGACGATGGCCGGAAGGTTCAGCCCTTTCAAACGTACGAGCTCGCTTTGCGTGAGGCCTTCCTTTAAAATCACCGGTGACGCGAAATCTTCGGCGACGTTCTTGGTAATCATTTGCAGAACCGAATCCCGGGGAATCAAGAGCACGTCTTCTATTGCCCGAAGCGTCGGTTCGAGCGAAGCCTGATTGCCCAAAAGTTCTTTGAGGTCGAGTGTCGCCGTAAACGTCGCTTTGTTTTGTACGAGCACATTCCCCTGCCGGTCGTATATCAAGCCTCTCGGCGCAGCGATGGCATCATAGCGGCTCATATTGTTCTCGGCTCGGGCGGAATATACATCGCCCCTCAACACATTAAGATAAAAGATCCTCCCCGCGAAAACGGACCCTGCGGCAAGAACGGCAATTCCAAGATACAAAAACGGCTTTCTTCCGAGCGGCACCTCGACAATTTTCAGATCCTGCGACCAGTCGTCGCCCAGTGATTCTTCAAACGAAAGATTGTCCTGCTTTTTTGATTTTCGGAACATATGAAAAAGAAATTAAATTCGTCGCGGTCCGAGAATCCACAAGCCCTGGAAAACAAAAATCCCGGCGAGCAGGCTTCCTGCCGTGTCCCATAAAAAGAACGCCGGATCACGAAACAGCAGACCGAGACCAAGAAGCAGATACAAAATAAGGATCCCCAAGAATACGACAACAACGTTTGCAAGCCATGGCTTGAACGGGATCCGCTTGTGGAAGAAAAAAGCCGCGATCGGCAAAACGGCAAGAAATAGCATTTCCAAGCTGAATGCCGGTTGCCAATTCAATATAAAAACGGATAGGGAAATAAGCAGGATCAATTCCGAGAGATCCACAAAAAACGCAGCGGTAATGAGCGCAGCCAGGACAACATCGATCCACACACCACTTACGCTGCCTAAGCCAACCTGAACGATGATGGCGAATGCGACGAAAAGAAAGGCAATGAAGAATTTATAAGTCATTATTTGAAAAAATAAAAGTCTATTTTAGGTTAATTCTTTTAAAGCGCGGTCATTTCGCCACCAATACCGTTTTGATTCCGTTGATATCGTACGCGAAATTCGCCGGCGCTTCGCGAAAAAGCTGATCCTGCGATACTTTTGCGTCGCCAAGTTCACCCATAGCCAGGGCATACGGAAAATCAGGCGAAGCCGAATAAATAATATCGCCGTTCGCGGTCGCGCTCTTCAGGGTTATCAACCCCACCTGAGGGAGAGAGCCTCCCTTGAACAACGCATCGATTCCTTCCGCGCCTATCCGCACCGGCGTTTGAAACCGGCTGTCGAAAACAGTTTCGACGAGCGCCGTGTCGTCGAATGTTTTTTCGATCTTGCCGATCAAGATGCCGCCGAACATAACCGCCTTCCCCGCGGACACTCCTTCGTTTTTGCCGATATCGATCAGAAATTCATTCTTAAAATTCATGGGGTATCGGGAGTAAACCATCGCTCGTAGATAATTGGTCGGCTTGTCGGGAAACTGAGAGCTCACGTTCGTGAGTTTCGCGAGCTCCGCTTTCAGGCCTTCGTTCTCAATGACGGTACTGCTTGCAGACTCAGGGGGAACGCCGCGTGTAAGAAAACTCTTTAATTCCCAGCCGTAGGAGGGCTCGAACATGACGAATAACGCCGTACAGGCAACAAGAACAATGGGTACGAGAAAATTCTTTTTCACTCGTATATTATCCGCCGAGAGCGGCTTCGGAGTCAATCGACTGCGCCGTAGGCGAGGTCATCCCGGCGAAGGCCGGGACCCGTGCTTCCTGATTTGAGAAAACCGTGCACCGTAGTGGACGATCTTCGGACTAATGTAAGCCAGTTCCTTTTAGAACGTCGTCGACGTTACTGCCTGTACTAATTTTGAATACCGCGCCCATGCATTGAACTGGGCTCAGGGTATCGATGGCCTGGTCAACAAAACCGCCAAATAAAACATATCCAAATTGCCCACCCCCGCTCTTTGCTGCTTCTTTAGCAACAGCTTTCTTTAACATATCGCAGGGACTTAAAGTTCCATAACTTAACCAAATAACAATAACCACTACGACGAGAAGTCCGATGATAATACCAATTGGTGAAAATCCTTTTCGATTCATTAACCTAACTATAACAAAACGAAGAGTGGAGGGCCTGGATCCCCGCTTTCGCGGGGATGACAGAAGAGAATATAAGACTTGGAAGCACGGATCCCGACCTTCGTCGGGATGACAAAACAAGGAGAGTCTAGCTCAGGGAGGGTCTCGTCAGGAAGGATTTTTCGCGGAGAATTTTCTGAATTTCGAGAGAGGCAAGGCGCGACGACGAAGGAATACTCAGAGAGTATTTCTAGGAGGAAGAACGATGTCGGAGCCGAAATTCAGGAAATTAAACCGAAAAGGGCCTTCCTGACGAGACCCCTAAATGTTTATGAAAAGCGGCTTCGGAGAATGATTGAGAAATCCGCGGTGAAAGTCGAAATCGTCTACCATCCGGCCCAAACCGCGCGCGACGCAGGTCAAAGGATCCTGAACGATATGAACGGCTACTCCCGTTTCCTCGCTCACCAGCCGATCTATCCCGCGAAGCATCGCGCCCCCGCCGCACATAAAAATCCCCTGGCTCAACACATCGCCCACGAGCTCCGGAGGAGTTTCTTCGATTGCTTCGCGCACCGAATCGACAATCGAGGCGAGCGACTTGTTCAAGGCCGCACGGATGTGGTTGTTCTTTATCGTGATCTCGCGCGGAAGCCCCGTTGCATAATCACGGCCGCGGATCTGCGCTTCAAGCCGCTCGTCCATCGGGA
>JBGPES010000076.1:0-4914 GCA_041482935.1 Minisyncoccia bacterium
GCCGCCATGCGCGGAAACAACGCCGTAGCCCACGGGAGTATTCCCATGAAGCGGCGCCCGCACAAGCTTGCGAAGGTCCTCTCTCGTGATTTCCTTCAGATGGTTCAGAATGAGCAATTCGCTGATCAATTTATCGGAGTAAAAACCGGCTTCCGCGAGCTGGTTGTCGACGGTGTACTCGAAATGGTTCCCCTGAAGGAATGAGATGACACCGATATCGCGGTCGTCCTCGCGGCCGTCGCGCAATTGGCCGACGCCCGTGAATTTCACTTCCGCTTTCTTCGCGGTCTTCAGAATTCCCGCAAAGAAATCCGTATTGCGCTCAATCACGCGGAAGAAATTGAGCACTTGGCGGTACGGCCAATGCTCGCCGCGCAAACGGAATTGGCGAAGCGAATCTTCATACATTTCATCGAGCTTCTTGAGCGCCGCCGCAGGCGTGCCGGCATCTTTTGCAAGGTGCCGCATTCTGTTGAAACGCTCCTCGATGATCTCGTATTCGTCCGACTGCGGATGGGGCTGCTTTTGCGTGCCGAAGTGATTCCCCTGGGTGTTATCCCCGAGGTTCATATAGGCATGGAACGGCAACGGCTCTCCCTTTGCAAGAAATTCGCGCCGGAAGATCTCCATTACCGCCGATTCGTGCCCCAGCCATTGGCCGTTCTTCGGATCGTAGTAATACTGTTTCCACGGATGGCCCTCGTGGTTGTCGGAATCGAGAAGAAAATACAGGTATTCCGTTTTCCCGTTCGATTGGCTCCCGTTCTTCCGTTCCTGGAAGTGCGTGAGCATCGAGATAGGGACGGGCACTCCCGTCCAAAGGCCATCGTCGTAGCGGAGGTCAAACACTCCCGGCTCAAATTGATGATGCCGCAGGAGTTTTTCGATGACGGAACCCATGCGGATGATATCCCGCATTTGATTGCGCAGGAACGTTTTGTCAACCGCTATCGGCAATTGCCAGATTCGCGTCGTAATTCCTTCACTCGCCTGTTCACAATCCGCGTGGCGGGTATTTACGCTTGTCGCACTCGCGAGGAGCACGACATCGGGCAAGGTGCCATCAACGCTTCGACGGCCGCCGTTCTCCTTAAGAAAAACGTCGAGCATCGAATCGTTCGGCTGTTCGCCGCGATCCTGGTGGACCTCAATGGTCTTGCCGCCAATAGAACAGCACGCGGTGCCTTGCGCCACGACTTCGGAATTAGGGATGGTCTTTTCGTACCATTCAACCACCTGCGACCGAACGGCATTGAAAATGCGTTTCCGGTCCTCTGAACTCACATTCGTCTGGATCATGCGCTTCTCTTTTTTGAGAAGCTTGTTGATTTCTTTGCGCAAAACCCGCGCTTCGTCATGGTCTCCCTCCGCAATTGCGGACTCGAGACGAGCCTCGAATCCTTTTCTTTGTGTCATGACTTCGTTTCTCATGACCGCAGCGATATAGCGGATCTCGGCCTGCGCGGCTTCCTCAAGAATTTCTTCTTCTTGTCTGCCGAAGAAAATATACACTTTCCCCGAAAACACGTTTTTGCCGTCGGGATTCGTGACTTTTCCCCAGCCGGTGAGAAGATTCTGGAAGCGCTCGCGCAACGTTTCAAAAGAAACTCTATCGGCGGGCGGATTCTTCCGGATTTCGATTGCTTCGTCGCGATAATCGGGGTCAATGACATCCGGATTGAAATTCAATCCCGAAATCCTGCCGCGATGTTCCGTGAGTCCCCCGGACGAACGCTTGACGTCAAGCCAGATAAGGCCGCCGGTCAGAAAAATTCGTTCCTCGCCATTTTTTTCGGCTTCAACAAAAGTGCTGTGAACGGCGTTTTCTTGAAACACGGGGTTGTACGTGATGCCGATGTTCGGCCCATTGACGCAGCGCACGCTGAAGTGCTTGTCGTCTTTCACGGGCACGACAAACGGATTCTTCATCGTCGGCTGCTTGAGCTTTGCCTCGGTCTTCTTCGCAATTTCTTCGGTGATCGTAAGACGGGCAAATCCAGCTTCGGTCGAAACCGCTCTGAATTCGCTCGTGTCGGCGCTGTGACCGCGCACTTCTTTCGCCTTGGCGTCGATCACGTCCTTCGGCAAAAAACGCAGCGTATCATAGACACCCTTGAGGGGCAAACCGAGACGCACGAATTTCTTCAAAAGCTTCATGCGGTCGGCGTTCCAGATGAATTTGCCAAGACGCGAATTGAGAACGGCCTTCGTGATCGGCCGTTCCATTTTCTCGGCAAATTCATCATTCAGGATCTTCAGGAGCGCATCGACGCCATTGCCCCTCAAAAGGCAACCGTCGGCGATAAAATTAGAAACTCTTTCTCTGAGTTCGGGATTTTCCCAAACGCTTTTCGGCCTGCCACGTCCATTGCCCTTCTTCGTTTTGGTCACGAACTTTCTCCTTTTTTTCAATTCTCAAGATGATCTTTCTGCCTTCAATTTACCACTGCAGGAATAAATAGCAAGGGGTGTGTATAACTCGGCATTGAGTATTCTGAGAACCGCGGTTCGTCCCGCTCCGGCGGTGCGCGACCGCCTACACCCTCGGCCACAAAAATCCTTCGGACGCCAAGCTTTTGCGGCCTGCGGGAGTTGCTTTCAAGCACAGGCCTCCGCTCTTGGAAAGAAAATAATAAAAAATCCCGACCGAAGCCGGGACTTAAAATACAAGATTGAGAATGTTCAAATTTTCTTCTCTCCCAGTGCATACCCCGCGCAGGAATAAAACGAATCTTTGGTCCAGAGCGGCGTCCATCGCCCTTCATAAGCGCCTTGAACTTTGTCGAGGCCGAAAACGGCAAAAAGATTCTGGCAGGCAAGGCATGTGTATTCGGGCTTCGGACGAAACCAAGGATCGCCGTCCGGATAAAACCCCTGCTCGTAAAAATCGAGGCGTGCGAGATCGCTTGGCTTGTATCCAGCTTCGAACACTTGCCTGAGACACCACGGAATGGAGTGGCCGCAATCGCCGATGGAAGGGTCGCTTCGAGGTGGTAAATTTTCGCGTTTACATGAAACGCCGTTCAGAGCACAAAAACGCCCATCGCCAAATTGTGCCGTCATCGGACGATTCACATCTTTTGCGATTAAGGTTCCTCCGTTGTAAACCAAACAAGCAAAACGCGCTTTTTTGCACACCGATTCGCCGGAGAACGCGAGTTCCCATAAGCGTTGGAATTTTTCGTCACAAAGAATCGGCTGCGTTTCGAGAAATACCCGAATGCGATCGCGCAAAACATTGTACCTGAAGTCGGTTGCGGAAACGCTTAAAAGATATTCCCGCATGTCGGCATCGCCGCGCGATTCGCCGAGCTTCCCGGCCATAAAATCATCGAGCGGAAAATCCGGAGGAAACTGGTCGCGGGAAAAATCAACGGCAGTGCCGTTTGGCAATACATTCCAATAATGAGATCTGTTCCCAAAGCGCTTTGCCCATTCGGCGGGGAAAAATCGGCTTGTGATTTTCCCTCCTAGAAAATCATGGGCGGTCGTGGCAGCTACGGCGCAGTGGCCGAATAAAGGATTGTTTTCCGCCCATTGATTGGGACCCGCACTTGTATCGCGCTTCGCGCACTTCCTTAGTAACCACAGCACTTCCACAACAGGCATCATCTGCTAATCCTCCGCAAGACAAAAATCTGCTATTAGGCTATAAGAAGCTGCCTGAAAATGCAACTATCTAAAACTTGGGTTTGATGAATAATGCCATTTTGTCGTCCTTCGGTTTAGCCGGAGGACGACGGAAGAGGAGATTATAGTAATTTCACCAAGCTTATAATTTCTTCACTCCCTCCACGTATCCCGCGGACGTTTGCGGTATGAATTTGCCATCTGCGCGAAGCTCTTCGAGGTTTTTTACGCCGAGATACGCCATGGTCGAGCTTAGACCGCGAATGAGATCATTCACGATCTCCGCCACGGTTCCCGTTACCGGCACGACCTGGGTTATGCCTTCGGGACGACGCATACGGTCAAGATCGCCGCGCTTGATGCGCGAAAGCTGTGCCGCAAACGATGCCGAACCCACGTAGTTCTTCACGGGGCGGTTTTCTTCGTCAACGAAAGTCGGGCTCGCGGATTCCCTGCCGCGCACGAGAAGATTTCCGAGCATCACGGCACGCGCGCCAACGAGGAGCGCTTTCGCCAAATCGCCGGGGCTCTTCACGCCGCCGTCAGCAATCACGGTTTTTCCGTAGCGCTCCGCGATTACCGCGCATTCGGCCACTGCGGTAAGCTGGGGCACGCCCACGCCCACGGCTCTCGTGCGGCAGACAAATCCCGGCCCCTGGCCTACCTTCACCACATCGACTCCGGCTTCGAACAAAAACTTCGCGCCTTCCGCGGTTGAAACGTTACCCACGACAAGCGGCAATTTCGGGAACCCTTTTTTTATCTTCCTGATTGCCTCTTCGGTATTCGCCGAATAGGCGCGGGCGGTATCAATCAAAAGGATGCGGATGTCTTTTTTGACCTGCGCCTCCACTTCCCTCATATGCCTCAATGTAAACGTTCGCCCCACGCCAATGCTCCCCGCCTTTATGAATCTTCCTTTGTCGTCGCGCGTCGCGCGCGGATGGCGTGACGTATAGAAGAGGCCGTTTGCGGTGATGAGGCCGGCGAGCTTCCCGTTCGCCGCCACAAGCGGCAATTTTTCGATTTTATATTTCCGCAGAATTTTCGCGGCTTCGTTGAAATGTATGTCGCGGGCTGCGGTGATCAATTTCTTTGTCATGCAATCGCGGACAAGCCTGTTTTCATCAGGTTCATAAAGCCAGTCGCGCGTGGACAAGATCCCGATCGGGCGCTTCCTCGCGTCAACCACCACCAAGCTCCGCACGCCCGCGCCGCGCATGATCTCTTTAGCGTCTTTCAGGGTGTGATGATCGGGGCTGATCGCGAATGGCTCGTCGATCA
>JBGPES010000077.1:0-4866 GCA_041482935.1 Minisyncoccia bacterium
AATCGCTCACGAAAGCCGGCGCTTTCGATTCCATGGGTGTCGAACGGAACCAGGCGCTCCAAAATATGGACGATATCCTGAAATTCGCGACCTCCATGCGCAAGAACGCCCAACCCCAGCGCGGCTCATCCCTCTTCGGCGCCCCCTCTACCCCCACGCTGAAGCTCAAGCCCGCGCCGCCCACGACGAACGATATGAAGCTCGGCTGGGAAAAAGAACTGCTCGGCTTCTACCTTTCCGACCACCCCCTGAATTCCTATACCGACAAGATGAAAGAAAATGGCACGAAAACGATTGATGAAATTCGGCTTATTAAAAGCGCGACGTTCCCTTGCAAAACAATCGGCCTCGTCTCCAAGGTGCATAAGATCGTCACGAAAGCCGGACAGCCGATGATGTTTGTGACCATCGAAGATTTTTCCCAAAAACCGATCGAGGTGATCGTCTTCAACAGCATATTGAACAAAACCGCTTCCGTATGGGAAGAAAATAAGGTGATCCTCGTCGAAGGAAGAATGTCGTGGCGCGACGATGAACCGAAAATGATCTGCGACAACGCAAGGAGGCTGGAGGCGTAAGACTTGCGCGGAGCGTTATCTTGTTGTGGTATCTCCAACAGAACTTGACTAGGAGATTACTTTGAAATTAGCTCTTTTTATTACTACGGCTTGCGTGATCCTCCTTGTCGTTGCAACGATATCCTCACTCAAAACCGAACATAAATCCATGACCTTCGTTGTCAGAGTTTTAGTGAAGCATGTAATAGGCGGCGGGTGGGTCGACCTCGCGAACGATCGCGGACAAAGTCTGGTCCTCGATTACCACGATCTCATTGAAAGCGACGAGGCGTGGAATACGCTCGAAGCAGGGCAAACGATTGCCGTAGAGCACCGCATAGAATACTGGAAGATTTTCGGGAAAATGATCGTGAAAAAACACACGGATAAATTGGTCCCCGCAAATCTCTCGCAGTAGTACCCCGCTCAAAGCTCTGTCCTTAAAACGATGGAGCTTTTTTATTTTCCGCCCAACCGACCGCCATAAAATTTTCCCGGCAGTTTGACAGGATTGCTTGATTCGCCGATACTGAAATACAGCACGTCATCATCCTCGGAGGAGAAACATGGAAATAACTCTTACGAAACGTTATCGCTGCGCGGTTTGCAAACAAAAAGAGATCAAGCATCAAACAACTGAACATACCTACGAAGGCGCTGTTCCCGACCAATCGAATTGCGATCTGTCTTCATATTCAGATTCGCAAGTTTCCGGAGGGCGTCTCTTCAAATGTCGTCCTCATGTCGAAACCGACCGATTCTTCGTCTTGCCGGAAGATAAACAAACACCGCCCACGGGCGGTATCTGCTCCGAATGCCTGAATAACGACATTGTAAAATTGCTCATCTCGGCGAACGCAATCTCTTTCGACGATAATCCCAAGATTTTCCGTGCTTACGCATAACGAAAACGGCTCGCAATTCGCGGGCCATTTTTATTTCTTATTCAGTAACCTGCTATGAAGTTTTCCCGGCTCGTGCGGATCAGCTATGATGATTTGAAACTTTCGATGTAACCCCTTGAACCGGCTCTCGATATCTCTTTGCAGTTCCTGTTGGTCATATCCCAAGACGACAGCATGCGGCGTATGCCGGATGAGGACGTCGTATGAACCCATTTCGGCGTCGCCCAAAACGACTTCGTCAATAAGCTTTTCCTTTTTCAACGCATCGATCCGCGCGGGCAGATCATTCTGCGGCAGGCGGCTTTTCAACCGCTCAACGATATGATCCTGCGCCACGGCGACCACTAAATACTCGCCGTGCTTTTTCGCCTGCTTAAAAAGCGCACGATGTCCTTCGTGTACTCCGTCGAAAACGCCGAATATAAGAACTTTCTTCATAATGGGGTGCCATTCCGAGCTTCGCGAGGAATCTCCATGCAATTTAACAAGAGATCTTTCGTCTCCGGCTCAGGATGACAAATTATTTCTTCGGCCTCATGAGCGGAAAAATCACCGTCTCGCGTACGGGCTTATCCATCAAGACGGCGAAGAGCCGCTCGGAAACGCCGAATCCGGCCGCGGGAGGCATACCGTACTCAAGCGCCTCCAAAAAATCTTCGTCCAAATGCTGCGCTTCCTTATCCCCCGCCGCGCGGGCGTTTTCTTGTTCTTCAAACCTTGCCCGCTGATCACGCGGATCGTTCAGTTCCGTAAATCCCTTGCCGAGCTCCGTGCCCGCAGCCATGATCTGCAGCCGTTCCACTACCTTCGGGTTCTTCGCCGAACGCTTGGCCAAAGGTTCGATCTCAACCGGAGGATTCACCAGAAAACAGGGCTGGATAAGATTGGGCCGAACGGTTTTTTTATAGATAAGGTCGATGAGCCGCCCCTTGCCGAAACCCTTTTCAAATTCAATGTTAAGTTCTTTTACCCGCGCAACCAATTCATCACGAGATGCAACCTTCGGATCAAGCTTGTTCGCTTTTTTGAATTCTTCGACGTAATCAACTTTTTTCCACTTCTTTCCCCAATCAATCTCTTTGCCTTCGTAGGTGGTTATCAAACCGCCGCACGTTTTCTTGATCACCTCTTTATACGATTTCTCGAGAAATACCATGAGATCATTGTAATCGCGGTAGGCCCAATAAAATTCAAGCTGGGTATAATCCTGTAGGTGCTCTTTATCAATCCCTTCGTTCCTGAAGATCCTTCCGATCTCGAACACTTTTTCATAGCCGCCGACAAGAAGCCGCTTCAGGGGCAGTTCAAGCGAAATGCGGAGATAAAAATCCGTATCAAGGGCGTTATGGTGGGTTTTGAAGGGCTCGGCTTCCGCGCCGCCGGGAACAGATTCCAAAACCGGGGTTTCGACTTCCAGAAATCCTTTTTTCACGAGTTGCTCCCTGAACGTATTCCAAAAAACGGTTTTCTTTCTGAAAAGTTCGCGCGTTTCTTCGTTCAGCGCGAGATCGAGATAACGCTTGCGCAAGCGCGTTTCGATATCCTCCACACCGAACCACTCGGATGGCATCGGCCGAAGCGATTTCGAAAGCATTACGAGCTCTTTCACATCCAGGCTCTCCTGCTCTTTTTTTGTCTTAAAAAGCGTACCAGTCGCAGACACAAAATCGCCGATGTCGAGCACTGATTTCCACAGGTCGAACTTTTCAAGGCCTTCTTTTTTCGCGACAACCTGGAATTTTCCCGTCCCATCCACGAGATCGATAAATACGATATTCCCCTGGTCGCGCAAAGCGGTAAGCCGGCCGGCAAGCGAAACCGTCTCGCCCGAAGCGGCGAGACCCGAAAAATTCTCGTGCGCTTCCTCCGAAGTATGCGTGCGAGGCGTTTTCTTTGGATACGGATCGATCCCGGCTTTCTTAAGTTCGACGAGCTTTTTCTCGCGTTCTTTGATTAAATCATCAAGCATTTCCTTATGATAGCACCGATGTTAGGGGCAGAAAAGAGCTTCTCTCTTGCCATCCTCCGGTTTAGCCGGAAGATACACGCTTTTAGAATACTTTAGAAGCATGGATCCCGGCCTCCGCCGGGGCGACCGCGCGAGCGCGGTCGTCGTTTGACATTTTCTATGATTTGATATATAATTAAGCGGTCAAAGAATGCCTTTGCTTTGACGACTCATAGGCCCTCACTCAACAAATTTCGAGCGATCGGAGCTACCCCACGGGGAAATGAGGAGGCGGAGATGAAGGAGAAAGGCAATGAAACCGTACTTTGAAAATCTGTTGCGCCGCAGGTGGACTCGAAACACTCTCCAAACGTTGGTGATTTTATTTATATCCTCACCGGAGACAATCGTTTGGCCGCTTGTCGTTTGGCGAGCACCACGCTATCTCAATCTTTTTCTAACCTCCCCTCTTGTTTTTTGGGGATATATTCTTGGTAGCCTTACAATTGTTCTTGTGGGATCGGTGCTGATATCCGTCACATTGATCGAGCCATATCTGCCACCCGTGTCCAAGCCCAAACCCCGCGTCGTGGTCTGGACGCATAACGGCAGGACGATACTCACTACCAGAGAGATATTTGATCTCGCGGTCGCGGAGGCAGAGATAGAATCGAGGATAACGGGAGAAAAAATGCTTCCGCATCCTCGATTTTACGGTTTCTTTGTCTTTGACAGCATAAATTTTTGGATGTCCCGCCAAGTCTACGAACGCCTCGTGAAAGGATGCATTGTCGAAGAATCAAAGATATTTGTGCCGAAATTCGAAACCGAAGCGACCTCACCTTGGAAAATGTGGAAGCTGATTCACGGCACCGAAGCACCGGCTGATCTCGCTTAACGAGGAACCAAAAACCACAACGGCGATTCGCAACATGCGAATCGCCGTTTTTCTTTTTTTTCAACTGTCGACCATCGCTTGTCATTCCGAGCTTTGCGAGGAATCTCCATGAGGTCCTTCGTTTCGCTCAGGATGACAGCAAAAGCACTGACCCCGGCCTTCGCCGGGGCGACAGAGCACTATTTTATTCTATCTTAAGAATCTCGTACGTCACCGCTCCCGTGGGAGTTGTCACATCCACGCTCTCGCCTACCTTGCGCGCCAAAAACGCCTTGCCAAGCGGCGATTCGTCGGAGATCTTGCCGGCTTCGGGCATCGCCTCATAAGATCCCACGATCGTGTATTTCGTTATTTTGTCGCCTTTCTTTATCGTTATGGTCGAACCGACCCGCACGGTATCGCCGCCCTCGGATTTTTTGATGACTTCCGCCTTTTTCATGAGTTCTTCCAATTCGAAAATCCTGGTTTCGACGACCGATTGCTCCTCGCGCGCTTCCGCATATTCGGCATTCTCCGAAAGGTCGCCGTGCGCGCGCGCTTCCGCGATCGCCTTGATGA
>JBGPES010000078.1:0-4836 GCA_041482935.1 Minisyncoccia bacterium
AAGAGGTTAATGCGTTTCTCCGAAAAGAGCATAGACTCGGCAAAGATCCCGAACCGGAGCCCCACGAGGTTGATCGGGGACTCGCTCTTCTCGCCAAGGGAATGGGAGAAGATTCCGAGCTTAGTGGCTCCGAGATGTCCGACGAAGTGCTGATTGCGGAATGGAAGGAAAAAGGATGGCGGTATGTCGGAAGGATTACGAAGATCGACGAATCGTCTTCCTTCAAGGGAAGAAAAGTAATCGGCCGCGGAACATATTTTTTGGTTTTTGAGCAGGATGGATTGAAAGGCGAGTCATTGCACGGAAAATATGATTACGAATAAGCGTTATGAAAAAGAATTGGGGGAAGTATGTGATCGGCATCGATGAGGTGGGGCGCGGCGCGCTAGCGGGTCCGGTAACCGTGGCAGCCGTAATACTCCCGCGAGAGTTAAGCGTGGGGAGTCATGAGCTTGGGAAATTGCGGGACTCAAAGCAGCTTACTCCGCGCCAGCGCGAAGCATGGTGCGCACATTTCGAAAATCATCCGCGGATCGAATATGCCGTAGCACGGGTGTATCCGCGGGCGATAGAACGATTGAATATCTCGGGAGCGGCGAATCTTGCCGCGCTTCGGGCGTTTAAAAAAATCACCACTCATAGTTCGCCGTTTGTAGTCCGCCCACGCGTTTTTCTCGATGGCGGACTGTTTTTGGGTTCGCGCAAGGCACAATCCGGAAAGGCCAAAACGGTTGTAAAAGGAGACGAAAAGATTCCGGTGGTGGCAATCGCCTCGATCATCGCGAAGGTCTATCGCGACCACGCGATGGTGCGGCTTGCGAAGCAGTATCCGCAGTATGGTTTCGAAATCCACAAAGGATACGGGACGAAGGCGCATATGAGGGCCATCAAAAAACTTGGGTCCTGCAAAGCGCACCGATTGACTTTTCTTAGTTAGTGCGTTATACTCTAAATAACTTATGAGTGGCTTACGAGCTTACGAGCTCAGCTGGCTTACGAGCTAACATATGGGTGGCGTACCAACCAAACATCATTCACACGGGAAAGTAGGCCGCAGGCGGTCACATTTGGCGCTCAAAAAACAGCGCCTTTTGGTGTGCAAAAATTGTGGCGGGCCGAAAGAGGCGCATCGCAGCTGCCGCCAGTGCGGAAAGAAATAGTGAGGTCGAAAGGGAGGAGCAGAAGAAACTTAACATTTTTGAAAACCGTATGGGCATAGAAACCGATCCGGAAAACGCAAGTGAAAATCCCTGGGCCGTTATGAATGAGAAAGGGAAAATTCTCAGATCCGGTTTCATCGCCCAAGAAGATGCGCAGGATTGGATAGATTCGGATGAGGGCGTTGAGGAGATATCGCGAAACAAAGGCACATTTAGTCCGCGACAGATTGAACCCATTGACGACGATGTTGAAGTAAAAGAAGAGGAATAATGAACCCTGGCGACGAGAACCTTGATATTTTAACTTTAAGTAACCCATGGCAACACGGCACCTTGTAAGAACAGTAATATTACAATCGCTCTACGAGTGGGATTTTTATCATCAGAAAAAAGATCTCGTGGGCATTCTTGATCGGAACCTCGCCGAGTTCGCGCCGGGTATCGACGAGCCCGAATTTGCCTGGAAGATCATGCAGGGGATCGCCGGCCACATCAAAGATATCGATACGATCATCACGAAAGCCGCGCCCGAGTGGCCGCTCGATAAGATCGCGGTTATCGATCGGAATATTTTGCGCATCGGTCTCTATGAACTCCTCTATGCCGATCAGGGCGAAGTGCCGCCAAAAGTCGCGATCAATGAAGCGATTGAGATCGCAAAAAATTACGGCGGACCGAATGCGGCGCGGTTCATAAACGGCGTGCTGGGAACCATTTATCGGGAACTGGGGGACAGGGGAGAGCAGCCCAAAGCATCACAGGAAAAAAACGCGGCAAAAGAATAAAAATAAAGATCAAATAATTTAGTCATCCCCGCGAAAGCGGGCCTGCCTGCCGGTAGGCAGGGATCCACGCTCCCAAATCTCAGTTTTAAAAGCACGGACCCCCGGCCTTCGCCGGGGCGACAACTAATTACGATGCCATCAAATCTGGATAAGCTTGAGAAAAAAATCGGAGTGCAATTTAAAAACGAAGACTTACTCACCGAGGCGTTAACGCACCGGTCGTATTTGAATGAGTTTTCCAAATGGAAGCTGCCGCACAACGAGCGGTTGGAATATCTGGGGGACGCGGTCCTGGAGCTCATCGTGACCGACGAGCTTTTTAAAAAATATCCCGACTATCCGGAGGGGCAAATGACGATCCTGCGCGCCGCGCTCGTGAATTATCAGATGCTCGGAAAAATCGCCGAGGAAATCGGCTTGCAGGACTTCATACTTATGTCCCGCGGCGAGAAGCGCGATGTGGGCAAAGCGCGCGAGGTGATCTTGGCGAATGCCATGGAGGCCTTGATCGGCGCCATGTATCTTGACCGGGGAATCGAGGGCGCGCGCAGCTTTGTAAATAAATTCATCTGGAGCCACCTCGGCGAAATCTTGAAAACGAAAAGCTATAAAGACGCGAAAAGCGAACTTCAGGAGATCGTCCAAGAAAAGATAAAAGTAACGCCAACCTACAAAGTGCTCGAGGAATCAGGCCCGGCGCACAAGCGTATTTTCAAAATCGGCGTCTATTTTGGCGACAAGCTGATGGCCGAAGGCACCGGCGCCTCGAAACAAGAAGGGGAATTAGAGGCGGCGAAGGAAGCGCTGAAGAAGCACAGATAGCTCGTAAGCTGGCTGAGCCAGCTAAGCTCCTAAGCAAATTCATTGTGTCATC
This sequence comes from Minisyncoccia bacterium, assembly GCA_041482935.1. Classification (GTDB taxonomy): domain Bacteria; phylum Patescibacteriota; class Minisyncoccia; order UBA6257; family 2-01-FULL-56-20; genus DATLTV01. The sequence goes on from JBGPES010000078.1 coordinate 2,820, forward strand.
CCCGCGAAAGCGGGCCTGCCTGCCGGTAGGCAGGGATCCAGGTTTTAATTGCTCCCGAAAACCTTTATAATATAAAGCGTGGATTTCCCGGCTGGACCGGAGGATGACAGAAAAACAGCTATGGAAAAAGCGCCAAAAATCGAAAATAGAGAAAAAAAGCATATCTCCAAGATCCATTTTTTGATTCATCCGGGATTTGTAAATGAGGCAGGAAGGCAAAGTAGTCCGAAAAAAGATGACATTGAGGCCGGACTCGCCTTGTTGAACAGATATGTGGAACGGGCAAAAACGTTACCCGAGGACGAGATCATGGTCGCGTTTCCTTATTTTGAATCGCAACTCAAGGACCATATCCAAGAACAGCATCCATATGACGTTACTTTGCGTGAGCTCAGAAATATTTTAGGCAAGCGCCTGATTGTACTCACTAACGATGTTCATGTGACTCCAGAATCTGCGAGTGATGCCATCGAAAAGATAGGGAAAATTTGCGAAAGCAGAAATTATTTCTTCGACAAAAATGTTCTCACGGATGCCTATGGCGAAATGCTTGCAGCTTGCGTCTATACAGGGAGCGAAAAACTTAAACATCGCCGGACGGTTCAAACGCAAAACCATTCTCCGATCCGATCTGAGCGACGCCTCGATATTTCCATACAGCTTGCCGCACGCAAAAAAAGGTTGCAAAACGACATTGATAATCTGGAAATAGAATAAATTTTTTCCATGGCTCATTTTCTTAAAAGATTAGAATTGAATGGTTTTAAGTCATTTGCCGGGAAAACAATCCTGGAATTTCCGGCGGGAATTACGGCAATCGTGGGACCGAACGGTTCGGGTAAATCGAACGTCGTGGACGCGATCCGCTGGCTTTTGGGCGAACGCGACGCAAAAAACCTCCGTGGCGCGAAAGTAGAAGATCTTATTTTCGCCGGTACGGCAAAACGGCCCCGGATGGGCATGGCGCAAGCAAGCCTCCACTTCGAGAACAAGAATAATTTTTTCCCGGTGGATTTTTCGGAAGTGTCCGTTCAACGGCAGATTGCGCGCGACGGCGCGAGCAAATATTATCTGAACAAAGCGGAAATCCTGCTCCGCGACCTCGTGGATTTTTTGGCCAAGGCGCGCCTAGGGTCCAAGGGAATGATCGTGGTAACGCAGGGCAACAGCGATGTATTCATCCGTTCGACGCCCCGTGAACGGCGCGAGATGATCGAGGAAATTTTGGGCCTTCGCGAATATCAGCTCAAAAAAGCCGATGCCGAGCGGCGCCTCAAGAACAGCCAGATCAATCTGGACAAAGTCGGCGCGCTCACCGAAGAGATCCTGCCGCATTTGCGATCCTTGAAGCGCCAGACGGCGCGATGGGAAAAGCGCGGCGTGCTTGAAGACGAACTCAAAAATCTCGAAAACCAGTTTTTCGGAAGCCAGATCGGCGAGATCAAGGAAAAGTCGGTGTTGATTCAGAAAAAAATCGATGCGGAAAAAAACGAACTTTTCGTTTTCCAAAAAGAAAAGGAGGCGGCGGAGGCAAAGCAGGTCCGGGTTGAAGCGAGTCAGCCTGCGGAACGCAAGGATATCGAAAAAATAAAAGAGCAGACGGCGGGTTTGCTTGAAAGGCGAAGCCAGTTTCAGAAAGAGCTCGGCCGTATTGAAGCGCAGATCGAAATGACGGCTTCGGCCGATTCAGCGCAATTGGGGCAATCGACGGCGAAGATTCTTGATCTCGTGAAGAACATAAGAAAGATGCTTACAGAAGGCTTACGGGGGGATATGGTGGAGATGCAGGAAGCAATCAAAGGCTCAATCGAAGAGATTGATGAATTTTTGGCGGACGGACCAGTTGATCAAGCGAAACCTCAGGCGAAGGTCGGCATGGCTCCCCAATTCGAAAAAGTAAACAAGGATCTACAGGCACTCGAGAAAGATTTAACCAGCCTCAAGGAAAAAGAAACAAATCTCGAAAAAAACCAGGAACAATTCTATCACTCATTCAAGGCGGCGGTCGCGGACGTCG
>JBGPES010000079.1:0-4782 GCA_041482935.1 Minisyncoccia bacterium
GGTCGCGGTGGCGGTGGAAATTCCGCTCGACCACTATCTGGCGCACTCCTTTTCTCTTATCAATACGACCATTAATGTCGTCTTCCCGCCATTCCTTATGCTTGTCATTATTGCCTTCATCCGGCTTCCCTCAAAAGAAAATTTCGACTTGGTCGCGAACGAAGCGGAGCGTCTCATTTTCTCCGAAGAACCGAAAACATATGTGATTACGGCGCCGAGAAAAAGAAGCTGGCCGAGCGAACTCTTTGTACGCCTTGCCTATTTTGTCACGCTCGCAACCATTCTCTATTATCTCGTGCAAATTCTCTCGTGGCTGAGCTTCAGCCCGGCAAGCATCGTAATCTTCGCGCTCTTCACCTCGATGGTCATCGCAACGGGCGTACGCGTGAATAACCGCGCCAAGGAAATGAGCTTTGAAAAAGATGGGGCGAGCTTTCTGGGCTTTATTCTCGATCTTATCATTGTGCCCTTCATGGCCATCGGCAAATGGACCATCGCCGGACTTTCGAAATTCAATATTCTCGTGATCGCTTTTAATTTTCTGGTGGAACTTCCCCTTCAGCTCTTCGTGGAATTTTTGGAAAATTTCCGCGGGTTCATTAAATCGAAAAAAGAAGAGGCGAACTGACTCGGTAAGCAACCCGGAAAAATTGGTGGAAGATTTTTTGAAAGAACCTTCCTGTAAAACAAAAAACCAGCCGATGCATCGTCGGCTTTTTCTTTTTTCAGAAAACCTTTGCCGAAATTAGGCTGCGGGCTTATCATCCGCAGAACCGCCATAAATCGAAGGTACTTTCTCGCCAATGATGCGCAAGTAGGTTGAAAGCTGGCCGCGGTGGTGGATTGCGTCGAAGAGGAATCCCCATGCCATATCGTATTTTTTCGTTTCCCATTTGCCGCCGGGGTAGGTAAGCACCGCTTTCCCGTTTTCCCAATCGGCGTCGGAAACGGTGGCGAGGTCTTTTTTAAGCTGACCCACGTTCTTTTTCGCAAGAGCGATCATGGCATCGAGATCGGGATTCTTGGGCTCCTTATATGCGCTCCAGTCAGGAGCTCCCTTTGTGGCGATCGCGCCAATAAAGAACGGCTGCGAAGCAAGCTGGAAGAGAATCTGCCCGGCGCTTCGCGCTTTCTCATGCGGCTTGAAATCAAGCCTGTCCTTTGGAAAAGCTTTCATAACCCGCGCGAACGCCGGTACCTCTGCCTCAAAAGTTTTAATAAAAAATTCTTTGTTGGTCATGTCTACGATTATACCGAATACCATTCAAACCTACAATTAAGAACCGGGCGGAGGCGCCCGGTTGGTTATTTGAGCGCGTTCCCTATAATTAAGACATGTATCTGTGGCTTCTTATTGGGGCGGCGCTCATCCTCCAGGAATCTGCGACGACCGCAATAGTCTTGTTGTTGGCCTACCAAAATCATCTTCCTTTTTGGCCCATCCACCTCATTTGGATCGCTGCCGCAATGCTCGATATGTATGCCGGCTTTACACTGGGAACTTTGTTAAAGCGCAGATTTCGAGAAGGGGCTTTTTTTGATCGGATAGAGCGATGGGTAACAAAGATAAAACAGACCCTGGGAACGCATGGCGAGCAATTCTCGCTCGCGCTCCTCGGAATAATAAATTTTTCCTATCTCAACACTTTCCTTGCCGCCTGGCTCGGCCTGCCGATGAACATCGCTCTCATTGTGACGCTGATCGGCAACTTTATATGGTATATTCTTATTTGGGCTGCGGTTCTCGGGCTCGATACGTTCGTGTCCAATCCCAACATCATTCTTCTCATCATTGTCGGTCTCTGCATACTCTCGCACTTGTTGTTCAAATTTTCCAAGCGCGGGCGATAGGCGGATTCCGGCAAGCGACGTTATCCATGTATAATAAATTATGATCCCGATCCGCGCTTTTCATTATGGAAAAGAATTTTATCGCTGCCTTGAGGGAGAAATCGAACGCGCCGAGAAGGAGATTCTTATCAACGTGTATTCGTTCCACGACGACAGCATCGGAGAACGGCTGTTGACTGTCTTAAAAGAAAAGGCCGGGCAGGGGGTCCCGGTAAAAATAATCCTTGACGGCCTCGGTAGCCGGCACGATGGACGGGAGGTCGTCAGAAAACTCGAGGGAACCGGCGTAGACATAAAAATTTTCCGGCCCCGCAGTTATTATCTCTATCGCCATCCCGTCTTTTTTCTTCGGCGCGACCATGCGAGAATATTCCTCATAGACCGTAACATGTTGGGCTTGGGAGGAATGTGCGTTGGAGAAATCTACGACGACCGACAAGATCTCTCCGTGTTTCTCGAAATTTCGCATGCCCGCACCGTGGTTGCTTACTTTGAGTATTTATGGGCCCTCGCCGAAAACAATAACGCCGCCGTCCGCCGCCCGGATCCTTCTCCGTATGTATTGTCGCCCTCCGCGCCCGAAATTGCCGCCCTTATCTCTACGCCGATCAGACAAGAACAAATGATATACCGCTGGTATGTAGACCACGTCAAAAATGCGGAAAAGCGCATTATTATCGTATCAACCTGGTTTCTGCCCACCGCGGAATTACTGAAAGAACTGATGGCCGCCAGAGAACGCGGCGTCGAGGTCGCGGTCGTTACTCCATTCCATACCGACAAACGATGGTACGACTATTTCCGTGGAGCGGCAATTCCCCGGCTGCTCCACAAGGATGTCGCGTGGCATGGGACGCGAGAATATTTTCATCAAAAATTTTCCGTCATTGATGGGCATTGGTGCCTGGGAAGCGCCAATTTTGACATGATCAGCATGAATCGAAACTATGAACTCAATGTGTGTGGGCAAGGAGGAGCCATGCTCGAAAAACTGGAGCACAACTTCGAAACACTTATGGCAAGCGGCGAGCGGACCGCAAAAACCCGGCTTGTTTGGATCATGCGGTGGGTTGGGAATATTATCTATCCCCTCCTCGAGGTTTTCATAAGAACCGACTGATCGATCCCAGGGTGCAACCCTCTTTTGGTATCAACGAGCGGACAATATCAGGACTCGCTGAATTCCCTCCGGAGGGTTGCGGGAGTTGACTCGAGCCCATCTCAAGAACGGAGCTTAAAAATAAAAATGGCCGCCGATGATGCCGGCGGCCACGAGATCGTTATCTGCTTACAAACGCTGCAGCTAGGGAAATATTCTCGGCGTTCTCTTTTGGAACGCGGAATATGCGTCGCCGAATTTATCGGTAAGAAAGGCTTCCTCTATGCGGATGCGGTAGCGCAGGGCCGGAATGATGCAGATGAGCATTACGAAAAAAGCCGCGATATTCGAGATTGCAAGCGCGGCTCCCGCGAATTCAAGCACGAGCCCGGTATAGCTTGGATGCCGCAAATAACGATATGGGCCCGCAGCGATGATCGTGTGATGCTGTTCGGAGGAAACGACCGGGGTAAAAAATCGGCCAAGCGTCCGAATAGCCCACTGACGCAGAAAGAGTCCGGCGACCACGGCAGCCAATCCCCAACGGCTTGTATCTGCCGGCAATTTTCCGATTTTTGAAAACACGAAAAAGAAGAATGCCGCGATACCGAGGACCACGCAGAACGTTAGTGCCTTGAGCGAACCGCGATCGTGCTTCATGCTTTTGGCACGGCGCACGTTCATAAAGATGCGTAGTTCGATGAGGAGCGCGGAAACAAGAAGTACGATGCGGATATAATCCATAAACGCTCGGGGGGTCAGCGTTATCAAAGTATGTGCCTCCTTCGCCCATCACGGCAGAAGGTCGAACTTTCAAGTGAACCCTATACCCATCTAACACTACCCGGCGATGGCGGTCAATTTTTTCGCAGAGATTGACCTCCCTCGCGGAGTGTGCCACAATCCCACATAGTAATCGCTCGTTAAAAAGAGGTGTGTCGTGATCTCGTCTTGGCTGAAAAGAATTTCCCCGATTGCCGTTTTGATAGGCATCGCGGGCCCGGGTGCATGGGCGCAGGGCAAACCGGCACCCCAAGAACCATGCAAGATCGTCGTTCTCGGATTCATAGGCGGAACGGAATTTCCGAACCACAAATCTTCCGGGATCGTGCAGATCGATAAACGGATACGCGATCTGGGAGATGCGCAGGTCTGTTCCAAAACCTACGTTCCTTATTCCTGGATGCGCGGAGACCAGTGGATCATGAAACACTTTCCGCGACACAAAGGGCGCCTCTCGCAAAAAGAAATAGAGAACGGCCCGAAAGTGATCATATTCGGGCACAGCCTCGGAGGATGGGCGACACTCGCCGTGGCGCGGAAACTCGGCAGGCGAGGCATCCCGGTTGAACTCACTGTACAAGTCGCAAGCGTCGGCTTCACCGATTTCACCGTTCCGCAGAACGTGAAAACGGCGACGAATTTTTACACGAACGATATCGTCGGCGATCTGATCGGTACGAAACGGATACGCGTCCGAAATACGGACACAACGCGCTTTCTCGGAAACAATAATCTGCCGGGCACAAATCATCTTTCATCTACGCGAAACGCTCGGATTTCGGAATTAATCATGGAAACCATCCGCTCGTTCCGCGAACCGTCGCCGTTAACGGGTGTCGAAGAAATTTTTTACCCGTACTGAATCCACAGAGCCCCGCCTCGGCGCCGGGCTCTTTTTTATCCGAGGACAATCACGGTGGAAACAAAAGATTATTACTTGAATATCTTACGATCTTGCAGGAAAGGATAACGTCGCAAAGCCCGAGATTGCTCGAGAGTGCGTAGCATGAGGCCCCGAAGCAGTCGCAAGCGGCCCAAGCTTTTTTCGA
>JBGPES010000080.1:0-4757 GCA_041482935.1 Minisyncoccia bacterium
AAAACTCTATTTCCTAATATCATTTGAAAAGTCTGGAGGCGAGGTTTCCAAGGCCTGTGAGACGGTGAAGGTTTCCCGAAAATGGAACACGGCACCGTCCCACGAATCAGTCATATATTTCCTATATTTTTAGTAGATGAAACATCAAATTGGACACGGCACCGTCCAGTGTTCCGTCTTGATAAACCCCTTGTTTTATAAAGCGCAAATGGCGAACCTGTCCGAAACTACACACGGGACAACCCTTTCGCGTCTCATTCTGTAGAATTTCAGGAGCGACCGCGAGGCTTAGTCGTGGCAAAGCCTCCCAAAATCGCCTATACTTTTTCCATAGTCCCGTGACCGTGAGGCTTCGGCAAGCAGCCGAAGAAGACCCTCAAAAATCCTTGCTGGGCCTTACTCTAAAAGTTCCAACCCCGTGACGGGGCACAAAATGAAAAAGAAAAAAGTTGTTTTAATAGGAGGAGGAGTTGGTTCATCGACCTTCACCAAGGCGCTTAAAGATCTGCCGATTCATTTGACGACCATCGTGAGCGCGTTCGACGACGGGGGATCGACGGGTGCTATGCGCCGCGACTATGGCGGCATAGCCCTGGGAGATTTCCGGCAGTGCGTTCTTACCGGTTTAGATCTGGACGAAACAGTGGAGAGATCTTTGAACCAACGCTTTGGCCGCGGCAATCTTTTCGGCGTGAACGTCGGCAATCTTTTGCTGCGCTCATTTCTTGACCAATATGGAAATGAAGAAGAAGGCGTACTGCGACTTCACGAACTACTTGGGATGAAAAATAAAGTATTTCCGGTGTCATATGATTTTGCGAAGCTCAACGCGAAACTTTCTAATAAGCGGATCTTGGGCGACCAACAACAGATCGCCGATCACTTGAGTTTCGCCGAGGCGTCGATCAAGGAATTATATCTTGAGCCCGAGGCACGCCTTGGTTCTCAAGCACAGGAAGCAATGCTCAGGGCGGATTATCTCATGTTTGCGCCGGGGCATTTTTTCACAAGCGTTTTGCCGCATTTGTACGTGAAAGGATTCGCCGCCGCCTGGAAAAAGAGCAAAGCGAAAAAGATCTGGTTCGTGAATTTACTCGCGCACCGGGGACAGGACAGTTTTTATGAGCTCAAAGACTATCTTCGGTGGTTTCAGGGCATTCTCGGCCCGCGGCCATTCGATACGCTTGTAGTGAATAAAGATATTGATAAGAAAATTTTGAATATTGTAAAAGACAGGTTCGAAAAGACGAAAATTACGGAAGGGGACATTCATCATCTTAAGGAACAGAACATTGAGCTTGTAGAGGCCGACATCGTCTCGCTTGCGTTGCGGCCTCAGCAAAAGAACGACACGATCATGCGCGCGCCGCTGCGGCACGATCCGGAGAAGATCAAAAAGTTTTTTAAAAAGCATACTTTGAGGTCTAAAAAATAACGCATGCCAAAGAAAGCCATCCTCCTTGATCTCGAAGTGCCGACATGAAAGCGATATGTTTAAAAAAGGACATAAAGATCCGGCGTATTACAGAAAACTTGCGGGAAGAATCAATGAGATATATGCTCGGAGGAGCTCATAAGGAGGCTCCGCCTTTATGAAGAAAGAATCCTTTAAGCAATCGAATGGCACCGAAGGTCGTGAAGTTCGAGAAACGAAGGTTTTTTATTTCGTGATCGACGAGAAAAACCGGTGGATACATTTTGCGGGAACGAAGGACGATGTGTTGGATTTTATGGCGCGGCTTATGGCGTGTTCAATTGTGAGCGATCCCGATCAAGAACGGTATGCCCGGTCATATCGGCATAATAAACTGCACATCGAGCAACACGTTGATGAATGGCTTGCAGATGAGGGCAGTATCCGGAATTCTTACGAATTTACCGCTCAGCCGTTTCGTTTATATGCCCGTCCCTCCGGACGGATGCCGGAATATCTCTTGAAGAAATTCAAAGAGAAACCGACCGGAGACAAATGGTTCGTGAAGATGCTTACGAACAGTTCTGAACACGATGATGAATCGAAACGGCGAACATGGAAAGAAGTGAAGGATAATTTCGAGCGGGTCCGGCAGGAAATCATCGCCGCGAAAGATAATTCATGAAAATAAAATACCCGTCTGCATTTCGCAGGCGGGTATATTTTTTCTATTGGTCCGGCCGCTTCTTCAGGGTCGGCTTGTCCGGATCGTTGTCCGGATCGGTTTTGCCGTTCGAGTTCGGGTCGGTTTTCTTTCGGAGCGTCGGCTGATCGGGTCCGGTATTTTTTGCTTTCAGGCCTGCCTGTATTCCGGCAAGGCGGGCTTTTACCCGGTCAAATTCGGAGGTGGTGACTATGTACTCTTCGCGAGTGGGGAGGATAGTCACGATTTCCTTCTGGATGGCCTCGATACGATCGGGTGTCGGCGGATGACTCGAAAAAATTTTCGGGATTGTGCCCGGATGCTTTTTTTCCTCCGCTTCCACCCTTTCGAAGAAGCTGATGAACGAGTTCGGATCGTACCCGGCTTTGAACATATACTGCAGTCCGAGATAATCCGCTTCGCGTTCGGCGTCGCGGGAGAATTTCAAGAAACCAATAGGGAGCAAGAAATTTATCGCCTCTCGCATTCCATATCCGGCCCAACCTGTCGGCCCGAGCAGTATGAGCGGAATCATTGCCATATTGATAAGCTGGCCTTTCGTAGCATTTTTCGTGCCGTGCCGCGCGCAGACATGCGCGATCTCGTGAGCCATCACGCCGGCAATTTCCGATTCCTCGTCGGCATGGAGAATGAGTCCGCTGTTTACATAAAAAAATCCTCCGGGAAGCGCAAACGCGTTGAGCACATCCGAGTCGATCACCTTGATGGTGAATGGCACCTGGGCATCGGAATTGCGTACCAGGTTTTGCCCGACTTTGTTTATGTAATCGAGAACAACCGGGTCGTCAATGAATTTCGCGCTCCGATCTACTTCCTGAGCCAATTGTTTGCCGAGCGCGATTTCTTTCTCGAGTGAATAAAAATCCAATCCCTTTCCCGTATTGCGGTTGCCGATTTCGCTTACGCAGTGCTTTTTGTTTTTGTCTTTGCATTCTTCCTGTACCTGCGGTTCTGCGGGCGCGGTTTTTTGATCTTCCGCTTTTTGATCAGGATTTTGTTTTTCCTGTTCGGTGGTGGTTGCCTTGGATTGCTCCTGGGCAAGGGCTGCGGTCAAGGGATACATAAAGATCACGGCCGCGAGCGTCAGACTGAAAAGCTGTCGTTTCACTGGTTTTCTCCCAAATAAAGCTTTGAACGTTCTAGCTCCAGCCTACTCCTCACGTTTAAATATGTCCACTCGGTGGGGAAAATAGATCATCTTCGTAAATTGATTCCAGTTGATAACCTGTGCATATCGGACACGTTTACCCTTGATTTATAAGGATATTTTCCGTTCAAGGGCCTGATCTGGGAATTTTGACCCGATAACGTGGTGGTGTAATATTAAATAAAAGTGGTGAACTGTGGATAATTCTGGGGATAAGTGCCACTTTCTGTGCATAAGTAATCTAGCTCGGAAGCCAGAGAAGCAAAGAAGCTCGGAAGCCAGAGAAGGGTATCGTGGCAAACCGAATAGCTTCCTAGCTTTCAAGCTTCCTAGCTTTCAAGCTAAATATGTTACTCGGAGAATACACGCACAATTTAGATGCAAAAGGTCGGGTAGCGATTCCGGCAAAATTCAAGGAAAAGCTTGCGGCCGGAGCTATCATCACGCGGGGCTTGGATAACTGTCTTTTTGTATTCGCGAGTAAAGAATGGGAAATCTTGGCGCAAAAGCTTGTTGCATTGCCGCTCGCGCAAGCGAATTCACGGGCATTCGTGCGATTGATGCTTGCGGGAGCGATGGACGCGACGCTCGATAACCAGGGGCGGATTCTCATTCCGGATTATTTAAGGAAATACGGAGACCTAAAGAAACAGATTGTGATTACGGGACTTTATAATCGGGTAGAAATCTGGGATCTCGATAAGTGGGAAGGATACAAGAAAAAGACGGAAGGAGCATCCGACGAGATCGCCGAGAAGTTGGGAGAGCTTGGAATCTAAATACAAGCTCGATAGCTTTACAGTGCTCAAAATCATAACAGTAGATTTTTCGCGTTTAGCTCTTTAGCATTTCGCTAACGAGCTTACGAGCTAATGCACACACCAGTTCTTTTAAAAGAAGTTTTGCGATTTTTAGACATACGACCGGGGGCATTCGTGGTGGACGGAACCTTGGATGGCGGGGGACACGGTTCCGCGATGCTCGAAACAATCGGATCCGAAGGGACGCTTCTCGGTCTTGATTGGGACGAAGCGATGCTCCGGAAAACGAAAGAAAAATTTTCCGGCCGCAAGAACGCGGTCCTTGTCCATGGCAATTATGCGGATCTGCCGGAAATTTTGAAAAAACAAAAATTCGGTTTGGCGGATGGATTATTGCTTGACCTCGGATTCTCTTCGGAACAGCTCGAGAACTCCGGACGCGGTTTCAGCTTTCAGAAAGACGAGCCCTTGCTTATGACGTACGATCCGGAGGCAATCCCCGTAAAGCGGATCCTGAAAGAATTCGACGCGAAAGAATTGGCCAAACTCATTTTCGAGTTGAGCGGAGAAAGATTCGCCATGCGGATCGCGCGATCGATCAAGGAATCGGGACGAAAGAAATCAATCGAGACCACGCGGGAATTACGGGAGGCAATCGTGCGTGCGGTGCCTGCGCATTACGAACGAGGCAGGATCGATCCGGCGACGCGA
>JBGPES010000081.1:0-4739 GCA_041482935.1 Minisyncoccia bacterium
ATAAGTATCAATCTCTCCTTCTTTGGGATGAATGAGCGTGAATTTGCAGGGTTCTTCTTCGTAGCAGCCTGGACGCCTGACATCTCTGTCCGCAATCACGAGAAGAGACCGCCGGATGTGCGGCGTTGCTCCCGCGGGGTTGCAGCAAAGAATTATCAAGCATGCATATTTTCCGTCATGCCGGTCGATCCAGTCCTGGACGGGATGTTTGCTCCGGCCATCAAAGTAAACCCATTCGTCATTCACCATGCATCCATGAGCATCGAGCACGGCAACCCTTTTTCGATTACCGAGATCGTTCCGCTTGATTAACCGCCAAAACCTCCCGTTTTCCGCAAACTCTTCGCCCAACCCCTCTCTCGTTTCGTGGAAAAGCGTTTCGTGGAAAGTTTTGAATTCATCGATCCCAAGCTTTACGCTGATTTTATGGAGCAGATAACCTTCGCGATACATCTCTCGGCTCACAAAAAGGGAAATGAGCCCGCGATACATGATTCGCACGGCAATCTCCTTCACAATGCTGATGCAATGATAACCTATTATTATTTTATGTCAATCTCGAACCGCCGGTCCGCACATGCTGTCGCGATCGCGGAGAAGGATAGGGAAGTGAAAGCGCGCCGCAATCAAAAAGGCCGGTGATTAGCCGGCCTTGTGCATTGGTAAGTAATAGTCGCGGATTTTCTTCCGCTTGATCTTTCCGGTGATTTCTTCCCAACCATCGAACGTCTCCGCGCTTACCGTAATAATTTCTCGCGGAAACCACAGGTCGTTTTTGATGTGCAATCGCAGTTTTCGCGCGATGTCCGCTTCGGAGGTTCCGCCGCGCAGCACAATGAATGCTATCGGGGATTTGCCGCGTTTCACGTCTTCCGCGAAGATCACGGCACATTTCAGGATATCTTTGCATTGCAAGATAGCTTCCTCGACATGCGTGCTGAATACTTTCTCGCCGGATACTTTCGCCATGTCGTCGGCGCGGTCGACGATATAAATGCGCCCTTCCGCGTCCATCCGGCCGATATCGCCGGTATAGAGCCAGCCGTTTTTAAGCGCCTTTGCCGTCGCTCCGGCGTTTTCGAAATACCCCCGCATGATCTGCGGGCCGCGTGCCACAATTTCACCGACTTTGTTTCCGTCATGCGCGACATCTTCGCCCGTTTCCTGATTCACGATGCGTATTTCCGTCCCGGGAACGGGAACGCCGACGCTTCCTTCCGCAATATCGCCGGGGAGCGCTACCGAGAGTACGGGCGATGCTTCCGAAAGCCCGTAACCGTTTAAGATGACGCTCCCGGTACGGTGCTCGAACGCCCCTTTTATTTCTTTCGCAAGATGCCCGGCGCCGGAAACCGCGACGAAACGCGGCAAGCGGAAGCGGGAAAGTTCCGGGCAATCGGCAATGGATTGAAACATGCGATTGATGCCGGGAAATACGCTCACGCGGTATCGTTCGATAAGTTTCAGCGCTTCTTTCGGGGAGAACGCGGGCATAAGGACAAGCGTCCCGCGCAGGGCGAGGATGGTGATGTTGAGGCAGATCGTGAGGCCGTAGACATGAAAAAACGGGAGCGCACCGAGCACCACTTCCTTATCGCTCAAAAACGAGAGATGCTCGCGGCATTGCCACGCGTTCGCCATGATATTGCGGTGCGAAAGCATCGCTGCCTTCGGGCCTCCCGTTGTGCCGCCAGTGTATTGGAACTGCGCGATGGCATCCGGCGCATCTTCATTGGCAGTACGGTATTCGTCGTTCGCATTGTCGACGCGGTTTTTAATAACGCGAATATTTTTTTCGCGGGGAATGCATACCGATTTGTGTTCCTTGTATGCCTTCAGTTGATAGAGGGGTCTCAGGTATGCGGGTAGGAAATCCGCAACGTTTGCCACCACGATTGCCGCAGCCGGAATGTCGGGCCTGATTTTTTCCATGATCGGCCAAAAGAGGTCCGCGACGACGACGACGCGCGGACGGCAGTTCGCGAGCTGCGCGCGGATATCCCCCAATTCTTCAAGGCGGATGTCTTTCGGTAAATGGAATTTCAGTTTTTTGGCGATCGAGGCGAAGTTGATCGGTACCGCGATATTGCCCGAGTGCAGGGCGCCGTAATATGCCATGATAAATTGCGGTATGTTCGGCATCAAAATGGCGATGCGTCCGCCGCGTTGTTTTTCCATTGCGTTCCCGAACAAGCCGGAAAATTGCATGACCCCGCGTCCGAGTTCGCGATACGTAATTTTTTTACCGTAGTAGATCAAAGCCGCCTTTTCCTGATTTTCCCGGATGGCTTCCGCGAGCGTGTGCGGCAGGTCGGTTATGCGCGATTGAACAAGTTTTTTCGATGTCAAAACAACCTCCGAATCGCGAAGATACTGCTTCTAAACTAAAACATTTGGCTTTCCCGGTCAACCGTTGACCAAGGAGACTGATAGGTGATACTCTAACTCCGCCTCGCTTTATCCTTGATTTTTCTCACTCGGAGTTTTCGTCTTGCCCGTGCAAGACGACTTAATCTGTAGGACGACAGGTTCGAGTCCCGTTGCCGGTCATAGTTTTTCCGATTGCTCAACTCGCGAAATTATTTGCTTTCATAAATTGTATCGCGACATCGACACCTTTTTCCTGGACCATTTTATCTATTTCGGTCAGAAATCCCGGTTTATATGATTTTGTAATCACGAACATCATGGTTTTCCAAGCCGGTACTTTTTCTGTATTACCGGGATCATAATTTTCGAAATACGCGTCGACGAAGAAATGGGGATCTATGGGATATTTCCCTCGGAAAAGCAATAAGTCCAATAGGAGGCGTTCTTTGGGATAGGATCCCGCAGGTGTCTTGGTTAGCTGCATAGTCAAACGTTCGGTGATCGCCTCATCGAGCCATTTAAACCTTTCCGCGCTTCCCAGAGACGGATCTTCATTAAAACCTACCCCGGTTCTCTGGTGCGCTACGGAATCGAGGGTACCGCCATAGGCTGATTCATTTTTATTTTCTTCGTCCATGTATCGCTCCAAAAATGCCGTCCGACCAGCCAAAGCGTGGAGTGTTTCATGCATTAATACGTCTTCAACATATCCTTCGGGGACACTCTCTGCTATATGGATTTTGCCAGTATGGCCGATGTATTCACCCCATATTTCTTTAAGATGCGCCCGCAAAACATCCTGGAGCCGGGTTGTGGACTCAGAAATTCTGGCTTCGATAAGTTCTGGGGTTATGGGTAGCTGTTTTTTTCGTATGCCCGTCAGCAGATCTTTTTTTACGGATTTCAAAAGCGCAGGCAGCTTTTTTTCAAACACGGCTTGTTTCTTTTTGAAATTCTCTACGTGGATTTGCAATAACCGTTCGTGAAGATCGTCCGGTAAATCGCCCCTTCTCATCGCATCCATCAAAAGACGATGGCCATCCGGTTCTCCGCCTGGATATGATTTCTTGGCTTTCTCATATGCAGTCGACTGCATCCAGGTTTTACGGAACGTTTCATCCTCCAAGGCTTCGTTGAATAGGGAACGAACAAGCGAGGAGGTGCTATAAGGACCGGGGGGTGCGAACGCCGCCGAATCCAAAGATTGGATCAAGGATTTTCGGGAATGCTCAAGAAATTTGTGAACGTCCTCCTCCGCCTTTTCTGGGTTGCGACGATACATGTCTCGGCGAACATCGATATGGTGTAGGATATTATCCCCGAACGCGCTACCTTCCGTGGATTCTTCCTCCTCCGCCTTTCTCTCCCTTCTGCTTGAAAGGTATGTCGCGGAATCTACCGAAAGTCTCTCACGCTTGATTCCCGATTCGATATCCTCAAAATCCTCCTCCATTTCCGGCGGTTTTTGCTCAGGAGTGCCTTCTTTCATCCCTTAAAGATAGCAAGGAGATTTAACTTATTCCAGCAGTTCTCGGATTCCGAAGTGGATAGCGGACGTGCTTGATTATGTGATTTCTGTTGGCTGCCAGTATTATTTCCAGTATTTATCACTCCAAAAATTATGGTTGCCAGTGCCAAAATAAGCTCGCTCAGTCTATCCGATAAAAAGCACCTCAACTACGTGTCCGAACAGGAGCGTATTCTCCGAAGAGACTACTATCGCTAAGACGGTTTCCATGACAAAAACCGAACTTGACGGCGACATGGTTCAGTGGCCCGCCCTGCCCAAATTGGACGGGGGCGGGTCACTTGCACCAAATCCTTCTGCTCCGCAGCCTGGATTCGAACCAGGAACCTTCGCCTTAACAGGGCGCCGCTCTACCGTTGAGCTACTGCGGAATCTAAATTAATGTACCAAAAAATCGGGCGAGGTTCAAGTCCGTTTTCTTGACACCATCATGCGTCCGCCGTAGTCTGGTCGTAGCATCCATTTACATTACAAAGGAGATCTGCGGTGAGAAGAGTGCTTCTTCCGGCCGCTGTGATCGTTTCGATCGTTGCAGCGTTCTGTATGCTGTTTATCGATACGTACAAAGAGAAATTTACGAGCGGTGAGGTCGTTATGAATGACGAGGCCTATTTCTACCGGGTATATCTTCCTGCCAGTTGGGATCCGGAGAAAAAATGGCCCGTGATACTTTTCCTTCACGGTGCCGGCGAGCGGGGGGATGATAACCTGGCGCAGACCGCAATCGGGATCGGTCCGTTCCTCGCGCATCATGCGCTTCCCGCCATCGTGGTATTGCCTCAGTGCCGGCCGGAGAAGTGGTGGACCGATCGCGATATGGAAGAAATGGCGCTGCGAGCCC
>JBGPES010000082.1:0-4720 GCA_041482935.1 Minisyncoccia bacterium
ATCCGCAGATTCGTTCCCGGAAGGACCCTTCCATCCGGAGGAAACATCAACGGCGATCACGATGTCGGCACCCATTTTTTTCGCTACGTCCACAGGAATGGGATTCGAAAAACCGCCGTCCGCAAGGAGTTCATCCCCGATTTTCACCGGCGGAAAGAGGACGGGGATCGCGGAACTCGCCCGGACCGCGTCGGCAAGCTTCCCACGATGAAGCACTACTGCTTCTCCGTTGTTCATGTCGGTCGCGACGGCACGAAAGGGAATTTTGCATTCTTCGATATTGATGTTCCTGAAATCTGGACCGAGCATCCTCATGGCGGATTCGCCCTGAAACAAAGCGGGGGCTTTTCGTTTGAAAATCTCTTCGATGGGAAAAATATCCCTGTAGCGAAGCTTTGAAAAAATACTTTCGAGAAGATCAATGTCTTTTGTCGCCGCATACCAACCGCCGACGATCGCACCCATGCTCGTGCCGGCAATATAATCGACGGGGATTCCCGCGCGGACAAGTTCCTTGATGACGCCGATATGGGCGAGCCCCCTCGCCCCGCCGCCTCCGAGCGCCAGACCGATTTTCTTACGACCCGGCATCTAATCCAAAAGTACGTAGATCGCGCACTTACCGATCTCGGGAAGCACGCCTCCCGTTACTTCCTCCGCAATTTGCTCAAGACGCGTTTTGGCGCTCGTACTCCCCTGGGACACGAGAAAGTCTCCTTCAATGTAGGCCACCTTCTGGGCGTTTATGTTATACACGAAATTTCCTTCAAAATAGCCGAGTTTCTTCCCATCGTGGGCGAGAATGTGATTTCCCTCCACCCAGCCGATTTTTTCTCCCGCACGCAAGATGTCGTTGCCTTCGATTTTAAGCATGAGGTTTTGCCTGGCGCGAGGCTTGTTTGTTTTTCCTGCGAATCCGAGAAACCTTAAAAAACAACAGTTTGACGGCCGCCACAAACGACGAACGATTGTTGAGAAATGTAAACATTGATTTAAAAATTAATTTGCGGGATGACTCTATTCCTCCAGAAGAAACCTCACTGCCGCGCGGTGCGCGTCCGAGACCTCGCCGCCTTCCACGTGCTGGTGATTGTCTTCGAGGGTAAACTTCTTCCTGTCCATCGTCCTCACGCTATCCCCTTCAAGCCATGCGAGTTTTTTGTTATTTGCATCGTAGATATGATTCCCCTGCACGTATCCGAGCTTCTGCCCTTTGTGGTTAAAAATGTCATTCCCACGAATAGATCCCAAAGGCTTCTCTCCCCGCATGATCTCGTTGCCTCTGATATTAAGCATTGTTTGGTAAAAATAGCCTAACGAACCTTTAGGTTTATTATACCAAATTAGGGCCAATTTCAACAATAGGCATTATGCCTAAAGTGGTTATTTTCGGCTCCACGCCGCTCATCCCTCCTTGAAATAAGCACGGCTATTCCTTCCCCGCCTGTGCGGGGACCGGGCTTCGCGGCGTTCGCTCGAAAATTCCTCATTTTATTTCACGTGCCTATTATTGAAATGGGCCCCAGGGAAATCCCTTGAAAAATCAACAAAAAGAGGCGAATAATCATACTCGCCTCAAAGTTTCACTCAGCAAAATCATGGATGTAGTTGAACGTTATTACAGAAGGAAAAATTTCTTCCTCGGTTGGCTCTTCCGCTCCCGAGTCGAATCGCTCGATAGTTGCCAGGTCTTTCAGGTCGACTTCCTCGCGATGCATTGCAAGGTAGTGGATGAGAAGCGAGTTGGTCAGCGTGCCATCCGGCAGGATAAAGTCGGTGGAAGCGCTATGAGCTTTTCCGCAAGGGCAGGCATAAAAGCCTCCGAAAGCAATGGGATTCATTTTGCTCTTTCGGAGCGCAGCGGTCGCTTTCCTCGTAAATTTGTCGATGAGCGGCCTCGACGACGGCGGTTCTTGCGAATGCAGGTAACACAATCCGACTTTCTGATAAAGCAGACCGGTGCCGCCCTTTGTCAAAAGAGCGATATATTCTTTTTCGTCCGCCAGTCCTTTTGGAATCATGATGTCTCCTCCGCAACGTTCTTCACGATCAAGGGCCTGGCGAAAATATAGCAGAAAAATTTGCTTATGTCAATACCTTCCGCAAATACTCCCCTGTCGCGCTTCCCGCTTTTCGCGCCACCTGCTCCGGCGTGCCGAGCGCAATAATTTTGCCGCCTTTTTCTCCGCCTTCTGGTCCAAGGTCGATCACCCAATCGGCAGTTTTGATTACGTCCAAATTGTGCTCGATCACGACGACGGTATTTCCCCGGTCAACGAGCTTCTGAAGAACTAAAAGCAATTTATCGACATCGGCAAAGTGAAGCCCGGTCGTCGGTTCGTCGAGAAGATAGAGCGTGTTCCGCGTATCCCGCTTGCCGAGTTCCGCGGAAAGTTTCACCCGCTGGGCTTCGCCGCCCGAAAGCGTGGTCGCGGACTGGCCGAGTTCGAGATATTCCAAGCCAACCTCTTCCAGGATCGCAAGACGGTCATAGAGCCACGGAATGTCCTCAAAAAACTTTACCGCTTCTTCAATCGTCATCTGGAGTATTTCGTAGATATTTTTTCCTTTGTATTCCACTTCGAGCGTTTCGCGGTCAAAACGCTTGCCTTTGCAAACGTCGCAGGTAACGTAGACCGTCGGCAAGAAATGCATTTCGATGGCGATCGTGCCGTGCCCTTCGCAGTTCTCGCAGCGCCCGCCGGGAACATTGAAGCTGAACCTCCCGGGCTTATACCCGCGCACGCGGGCATCCTCGGTCGAGGAAAACAGATCGCGGATGTACGTCCAGGCACCGACGTACGTCGCAGGATTCGACCGCGGCGTGCGCCCGATCGGCGCCTGATCGATATTGATCACACGATTCACATGTTCCGTACCAAGGAACGCTTTGTGCGCCCCGACTTTATAGCTCGATCCGTAGAACTTATTTCCGAGCGTTTTGTAGAGCACATCGTACACCAGACTCGATTTACCCGAACCGGAAACGCCCGTCACGGCCGTGAAACGCCGCAGGGGAATATCGACATTGATGTTTTTCAGGTTATTTGCCGTTGCGCCCTTGATCTGGAGGAATTGCACTTTCGCCGCTGAACTTGCGATTTTTCGGTCCTCGGGATGCGGAACTGCGCGGCGCTTTTTGGGCACTTCAATGAACTTTTTGCCGCGCAAATATTCGAGCGTAAGAGATGGATTCGTTTTATCCTTCAATATTTCTGGGATCGGACCCGCAACAATAATCTTTCCGCCATGCATGCCCGCGCCGGGACCGATATCGACAAGGTAATCCGATTCGCGAATCGTCTCTTCGTCGTGCTCGACAACGATAACAGTATTCCCCAGATCACGTAGTTCGTGAAGGGTTTTGATAAGCTTTGCGTTATCGCGCTGGTGCAAGCCGATCGTCGGCTCGTCCAGAATATAGAGTGTTCCCACGAGCCGCGAGCCGATCTGCGAAGCGAGCCGGATACGCTGGGATTCTCCGCCGGAAAGCGTTCCCGCCTTGCGATCGAGCGTCAAATATTCAAGCCCGACGTCGATCATGAACTTCAATCGGCTCAAAATCTCCCGGAGCGGCGCTTCAGCGACCGCTTTAGAATTTTCCGTCTTCAGTTTCAAGCTGCTGAAAAATTTGTGCGCCTCTTCGATCGAAAACGCCGTGATCGTCGTAATATTCTTATTGTCCACAAGCACGTTCAAGCTTGTTTCGCGCAATCGCTTTCCCGCGCACGCGGGACAGATCTTTTCGGACCACAAATCCTCCGTTCCCAGGCCGTGGCACGTCTCGCATGCGCCATACGGGCTATTGAAGGAGAAAAGCCGCGGTTCGATCTCCGGAAATGAAAAACCGTCGTGCGGACAGGTAAATTTCGCGGACAAGGAAACGTCTTTATCCGTGATGATCGTTACCACATCGTTTCCGTATTTCAAAGCCGATTCGATCGCTTCCGAAAGACGCAGGCGGCTTTCTTTATCCTTGAAATTCATCCCCGCAGGCAAGCGGTCAACGACGAGTTCGATCGTATGCGCCTTATAGCGGGAAAGCTCGATCCGCTGCCGCAGAGAGTAATATTTACCGTCCACCCGCACCTCGGAAAAACCGGCGTTCAAAAAATCGTAGAGCATCTGGTAATACTCCCCTTTTCTGCCGTAGACGACGGGCGCCAAAATGACGATGTTTTTTCCTCCGTGAGCCGATTTGTCGTTTTCTTTTGAAATATCGATGGCAATGTCGACGATTTCTTCGGTCGTAAGTTTCTTGATCTCGCGGCCGCATCTGGGACAGAACGGTTTTCCCGCGCGCGCGAAAAGCACGCGGAGGTAGTCGTAAATTTCGGTGATTGTGGCGACGGTCGAGCGCGGGTTCGCCGAATGGCTTTTCTGGTCGATCGCAATCGCGGGTGAAAGTCCTTCGATCTCATCGACGTCCGGCTTATCAAGGCGGCCCAAAAACTGCCGCGCATAAGCGGATAAGGACTCGATATAGCGCCGCTGGCCCTCGGCAAAAATAGTATCGAATGCCAGGCTCGATTTTCCGGAACCCGAAAGTCCGGTAAAGACGATCATCTTATCCCGCGGCAGTTCGAGATTGATGTTCTTCAAATTATGCTCGCGCGCGCCTTTGATTATAATTTTGTCTCTCATAGTGTGTCGCCCCGGCGAAGGCCGGGGTCAATGCCTCCAAAATTTTTATTAAGGACCCATAAAAACCCAAACGGCC
>JBGPES010000083.1:0-4702 GCA_041482935.1 Minisyncoccia bacterium
CTTTACACGGGAAAGATCGACGTGATGAAAGCTTTTCTCTATCACGTCCTCAATCAACTTATCGTCGATGAATATCGAAAGCATAAAACGTCCTCACTCGATGTCCTTCAAGAAAATGGTTTCGAACCAAACGACGGCCATGCTGGGCGTATTTTCGATGTCTTGGATGGAAAGGCGGCACTTCTCTTGATTCGGCGCCTCCCGCCCACCTATCAAAAGGCTATGCATATGCGGTACGTGCAAGATCTGTCGCTTAAAGAAATGTCCCTCATCACCGGAAAATCAAAAAACGCCATGGCTGTGCAGGTACACCGAGGACTCGAAAGGCTGAAGCTGTTATACAACCCCGCGTAGGCAAATGTTTCTCCGGTTTGTCAAAATATTTCCCTTCCGATAGGGGTTTTGCACCAAGGCTTCCAGCCACAGCGGACCCGTGATGATTGACGCGCCGACGCTCATTATCGCAAATAAAATCCAGAAAGCAGTCGACGTCAAGAATTTTGCCAGAGGATGAAGATACACATCTAGTAACGACCGGGGCTTGTTGTTCGAGTTGAGGGAAATCAAACGTAAGGTGCGGTGCTTGGGATTATCCTGGCTCCGATATATACTGGAGAAAGCTCGTTGAGTTTCGTACGAAGAAAGGAGGAAGCTCGTGTGGAAAGCGCTCAGCGGTTTTTTTCTGAAAATTCTTTTCTGGCCCTGGAACCGCATAGAGACCTCGAGCAATCATTGGTCTCCTTTCCAGATCATCTGCGTTTGCGGATCTTTGTTCATTATTTTTGCGGCGCTCAAGATATTCTTTCTGAGAAAAATAGAATTAGGGCTGCCTCTTTTTTGGCGAACTACATTCCGCGCCCTTTTTAGCGGGCTCTGGATCGGTCTTCTCGGCGGCCTGGCAAATGGATTCGTGGAGGCGGTGAATGGCAGGCAAATGCCGGTTGCGCCACCGGACATGGATCAATACCTTGACCACCTTGGCCTCCGCGCCGGATGGTGGCTGGACTCCCGGACATGCGATCGCAAGTTCCCATACCCGGTTTTTTTGGCTGTGCGATTACATATATTCTGTGAATAACAGAATTGCCGACCGGCTTTATCCGGATTCGTATGTGAGCCCCGGAGACCTCGCTCTCGCCGCACAGTATTTTATCACGTGGCTGGTTCTCTTTGTGGCCTGCGCTTATGGATTGGTATGGGCGGTGCGATGGGCATATCGCCGGATCAAGACGAATAATTGACGCCTTCTTACTCGCAAAGAGGGCGTTTTTTGTTTTCCCGCAAGAATATTTTCAGTCGTAGGAACAGGAATATTCTTGCGGGGACGAAGGGGCAAACAACAAACATTATCCTTATTGCTCGTCATCCTCGTGCAAGCGAGGATCTTATTATAATAGAGGTTCCCGCTTTCGCGGGGATGACGGATGAGACCCGAGGACGATGCGTCAGGGGAAAACGGCACCCGACACTGCCTGTCCCGCGTAGGCAAGGAGTTTATTCTTTATGAGAAATTACGTTAGAATAGAAGGATGAAAGCTCCCGAATTTTCCCACGGCGCGCGTTGGCTCAATGCCAAGCCCATGTTCATGAAGGAGCTGCGCGGCAAGAAAATCGTCCTCATCGATTTTTGGACGTATTCCTGCGTGAATTGCCTTCGCACCCTACCGCACGTCAAGGAGTGGCACAAAAAATATTCTGATTTCGGGCTCGTGGTTGTGGGCGTGCACACCCCCGAATTCGAGTTCGAAAAAGATTTTTCGAACGTGCGGCGCGCGATAAAAGAATTCGGCATCGAATACCCCGTCATTATGGATTCCGACTACCAGGTCTGGAGTTCGTATGCGAACAACGTTTGGCCTAAAAAGTTCTTGATCAACAAAGACGCGCAGATCGTCTATGAGCACGCGGGCGAGGGGGGTTATAAAGAAACGGAAGAGGCAATCCGGAAGGCGCTTCTGGAGCTTAATCCGGAATTGAAATTGCCGGCGATCTCGAAGAGCGAGGCGGGCAGCAATAAGGTTTGTTTTCCCACGACGCCCGAAACGTATTTAGGTTCGATGCGCGGCAGGCCCGGGAAAATATGGCGCGCTGCGGGGGATTGGAAAGCCCATCAGGATTTTATCGAGCATGCGCGGAAAACCGAGAAATTCGAAGATTATCTCTCCCTTAATTTCGAAGCTACGGAAGTAAACTTAGTGATGGAGTCGACGCTGTCCGAGCGGGCCGCAAAAGTTAGGCTTGAGCTCAACGGAAAATTTCTGCGCGAACTCGAGGTGCGTGAAGCGAAGATGTATAACCTCGTGAGCGTAAAAGATCTCGCGGCGGTGCCGCTTGCCGCTGCGCCGAAAGGCGAGCTCAAGATTTTCGTGAAAGACCAGGGACTGAAGGCGTACGCCTTCACGTTTGGAGGCTATTGCGATTGACGGAGACCGAGTACTGTTTTCGCAGCCCCGCTTTTCGTATCACGTCATCCTCGCGCAAGCGAGGATCTTGTTGCGATAAAGATTCCCGCTGGAGCCTGTCCTCGACCGCGATCGAGGACGGGGATGACGAGATGTCGCCACTCACCAAACTTTGTATTTTATCTTGCAATTTTCGCAAATTGCAGATAGATTGTGTACAGCATATATTTCAACGAAATAAGGAGGTATGAATGTCCGAACAGAAAGATGTAAATGTGGTCGGTGTCGACCTGGGCGGTACGAACATCCGCAGTGCAGCGGTCGATGCGGGGGGAAGCATATTGGGGGAAGATCATCGGTTGACTCATGCGGAAAGGTCGGCCAACGAAATCATTGCAGACATCATCGCGAGCATCCGAACTGCCTTGAGCAGTGCGGGGCTCGCGTGTTCACAGATTGCGGCGATCGGTATCGGTTCGCCCGGTCCGCTTGATGCAACGAAGGGCACCATCCTTAATCCGCCGAATCTCCCGGGACTTCACAACGTGAACCTGGTGATTCGCCTCGAGAATATTTTAGCCCGTCCCGTTTCCCTGGGAAACGATGCGTTTTGCGCGGGCCTCGGAGAGTGTGCATATGGTGTCGGAAAAAATTATCAAAACGACCGCCTTGCCGGCGTAACGCTGGGAACCGGCTTTGGCAGTTGGGCGAAAGGATTGATTCCGGAGTTCGGCCACACCATCTCGATCGATAATTACGGCGAACTTTGCCATTGCGGCCAGCGCGGCTGTCCCGAGGCCTATGTTTCAAGCTACGGGATCGTGCGGCTTGCCGAGCGCCGCGGCCTGATGATCACGAACGTGGGCGAGCTTGGTGACTTGCTCCGCAAAGGAAGCCCCTTGGCCGAAGTGGTGGTAAGAGAAGCGGGACAATACTTGGGGAGGGTATTCGTCAATATCGCGCATGTCTGCGAGCCGCGCATGATCGTTGTGAGCGGTTCCATTGTGAAGCTCGGCACCATATTCCTTGAATCGGCCGAGTACGAAATGCGCACGAGAGGATTCAGAGATCGGGTTCAAAACGTGAAGATCGTTGCCGCCGAACTCGGCGACAATGCCGGAATTCTCGGCGCGGCGAAGCTCGCGCTTGATTCACTCGCCTGTGGCGAGCAGGTCGAATCCCAAGGAGGCGGAGAGTGATCGGATACGCGTTGATCGCATGTGCGGCGACAATTTGGGGATTCCTCAATTTTTCCGTGAAACCCCTCACGAAAAATATGACGCTCGGCATGATGGGTACCATTACTTCTTTTTTCGGTACGGCGTTACTCGGAGCGGTGCTTCTTGTGCAGCGGTTTGATTTCCGCCTGGCCTTGAACGCAAAAGTGGTGTTGCCCCTCTTGTATATCGGCGTGTTCGAAGGATTGAACGTTCTCGTGTTCTGTTATGCGCTCAAGTATACGACGGTGGCGCGCGCCCAGCTCGCGAAATATATGGCGCCGACACTCCTCGTGTTCGTCTTTGCTCCGTTTCTCCTCCACGAACGGATTTCTCTTTCGATAGGAAGCGCGGCGCTTCTTGGACTCATCGGCATATTGTGCATCCCCGTAAAAAGTGAGGGAGAAGAGCCGGCGTCCTATCGGCACGGCAGGGGTATCATGCTTGGCCTCGTCGCGGCATTTTTCATAGCATACATGATCGCGTTGGAACGCCGGGCGGCGCTTTCCGGAGTAGATCCGTATTTCGCGGTGTTCGTGAAGCTCACGGTTCGCGGATCGGTCTTTGCGATCTTCACGCTTGCCTTGAAAGAGCAGCGCATATGGCCGCAAAAACCGAAGTATTGGCTGTGGCTTTTGGGTTGTGCCGTTGCCCTCGCGCTTTCCTTCTACTGCCTTTTTTTCGGAAACGGAAAGTTGCCGGCAGGCAGCAAGGCGGGAGTCATTACCTACCTCGACCTCGTGGTTTCAATCGTACTCGCCGTGATTTTCCTCAAAGAATCCCTTTCCTGGAGGACCATCCTCGGCGGAACGCTCATTATCGCTTCCGGAATCTGGATCGTTTTAAGCTAGGCCTCAGCCTAGCTTTTTTATTACTCCCAAAAACTGCAGGAAGATATCTTTGAGGCGGGTTCTGGTATGATAATGGTAGGGAATTTGAAAAAGGAGAATACGGATGAAAGTATCCCGTATAGTCGCACTTTTTGCTTTTGCAGCAGTGCTTTTGGGAGGGGGGTGGTTTTTTTATAACCACAACCGAAAAGCGAAGAACGGTAAGCCAGGGCCGCACGACCACAGCCTGTCC
>JBGPES010000084.1:0-4671 GCA_041482935.1 Minisyncoccia bacterium
CGCGTATGACCCAAAAGGCCCAGATATGAAACACTGCTCCGCCACCCATCCTCAGTATAATCGCTTTCCGCCACCGAAGCGGCCGTCTTTTCCGCCGCTATTCGCAAGCGTGAACGGGGGACCTCTCCCCATGGGAAGATGACTGTTCCCAGTACGTCAACGCCCTGACTGAGCGACCGTATCTTGATTTTATCCGGCGGAAGACTGAGTTCAAGGTCAGTAGACAGAAACTGTTTGATTTTCGAAGCTATATCTGCAAGTTCTTCGCGACTGTTCGCAGTGATAAAAAAGTCGTCGTTGTATCGCACATAATAGTGAATACCGAGTTTCTGCTTCACGAAGTAATCGAGTTCGTGAAGATAGACGTTCGCGAAAAGCTGCGGGGTAAGGTTACCGAGCGGCAGTCCCTTTCCCGGCACGCATGAGAAGCTTTTGATGATTTTTTCGGCCAAATTGAAATATCGTGCATCCTTGATGGTTCTCGCGAGCTTTGCGAGAAGGATTTCGTGATCAATCGAGCCGAAGAAGTTGTCCACGTCGCCGTGGAATATCCACGCCTCTTGCCGACCGTTGCGATTTGTTTTACGAATGAAGGAAAGAAGGCGCTCGATGGCCCGCATCGTGCCTTTCTCAAGCCTTGAAGAATATGAGTCAAAAAAGAATCTTTTTTCAAATAGAGGCTGCCAGATATCATAGAGCGCTTGATGCACCACGCGGTCTCTCACCGCCGCTTTGTGAATCATGCGATATTTGGGGTCGCGTACATAAAATCGGTGATATTCACCGTGAGCGTATGTGCCCCCTGCGAGGTCCTCCGAAAGGGATAGCAACTCATCCTCGAGGTGACGCTCGAACACTAAGATGTCTTTACGCAGGCGTTTGCCACGTCGAAAGCGCCACCACGAGGTGTAAAGAGATCTTGGATCATAAAATTCTTCAAATTCTTTCATAAATTTATACTACTACTATGACCAACGATACCTTTGAACCGCCGGTAGCGGTAGCCGTCTACCGACTGTATCTTTCGTTCGCTCCCCAGGTCTTCAGCTTCCCCAAGCTCTATCGGCATTCTTTGGGAGGCGCAATTGAAAGGAATTTCCTTGTGCTCCTCGAAACCATTTTTGAAGCAAACGCCATGCCCCGGCCGCTCCGCGAAGCGCCTCTTCTGAGGGCCCACGCGAAATGCGAATTGTTGAAACTCCTCGTCCGCATGAGTTTCGAGTTGGGCATTGTCACGGACCAACGCTATTTCGAGCTTGCCGCAGGCCTTCGCGAGATCGGTAAGATGCTCGGCGGCTGGATGAAATTCGTACGGAACGGCCCGTACGCAAAATCGGAATAATTTGAAAGGGCTGATTATAACAACGATCGCGGGACGCGCACCGAGCCTCGCATTCGAATTCCCGGACTCATTCCAGTTCACATTGACCTGCCGATTCCTCGGATTCCAGTTCGCGTGAACCACGCCTTGCGGCACGCGCCCCGTGTTCCTTGATCTGTTCGTATCGCACAGAGCCGCCCACGGGCGACCCCTGGCCGCTATTCTCACAAGGAACGTCGTTGTCGTTAGGTTCGACCCGACACGTTTAGCTTTTTGAGGGCTAAGACGTATGTACATTAGCCGGGAACGAGGCGAACCAACCCGACCTCCCGCATTTATACGCAGAAAGCACGGTGGCTTCGGGAGCCCCGCCCTTTTGGTGCTAGAAAGATTGGTTAGCGCCGAAAGGGCGAAGTTGCCGGTTTATTCTAAATTATTTTTCATGGTATTGTTTGTGTTAAAAAAATCGCGCGGAATTCAAAGTAAAAATAATATAAAGAAAAGATTCAATATCAAACTTCAATTTCGACAACGACCGCGGGACGCGCACCGAGCCCCGCACGCGAACCCCCGGACTCAGACCAGCGCACAACGACCCGCCGACTCCCCGGACTCCAGCTCGCGTGAACCACGCCTTGCGGCACGCGGGAATCAAGAAGCCAGGTCCACTTTGATTTTTTGGCATCGTCGTCGTAGGCGTCGAAGCTGTGATTTTTTCTCGCCTCAAGTTCTTTTCGCTGCAACATTAAATATTCTTCGAGTGTAAGGCCATTCCATTTCTTTTGGGCAAAAAGCTTGTCCAAGTCCTCCGGCTTTTTCCCCATCGTTTCTTCGGGCAGTGGTCCCGACTGGTAGAGCAGGAGATACGCTTTCCTTGTGGGACGATCTTTCGTTGTGGCGTTTTTCGTCACGTCAGGTTCGTACATGTAGTGGGCTTGGCTGTATTGCTCGGCATCTTGAAGCCCGGGAAGCTGTTTGTCAGCTAACCCCGTAAGCAATTTATTGACGTTGCCCTTTTGAAGATCGGTTGAGGGCAAAAGCATCGCGCTGTCGAACCCCTCGCGCATGGCTTCGCGGAGTTTCGTCTCCGATTGCGGTGATAATCGCACATCCTTCGGCAATTCCTTCAAAAAATCCTTGAGCTCATGGGTGTTATAAAATCCAACGGACTCATTGAGGACTGCTTCGGTATCGATCCGTATCTCCCTCTTGCCGTCTTTTGTTTTTTCCACGTACACTCGCTTTGAACGTTCATAGCGCCTCTCGAAATCGCGCTCTACGATGGTCACGCCCTTGCCGTCTTCCGTTTCAAGCACAATCTTCCCGTCTTTCGTCCTGCCCTTGAAAACCCACGGCTGTTTCGTACGATCACCGTTCTTTATAAATTGCGTGTCCGGCGTCACTTCACCGACTGGCTCGGGAAGGTAGACGATCTCATTGCCGTCCTCATCGTGAGTCCGCGCTTCGAGTGGTTTCGGGGCTTCGCGAAATATTTCGGCTTTCCTCGGGACTCGGGGCGACAACGCACCGATCTCGGAAGGGGTAAGGATAGGGCTCTCGTTCTGCTCCATCGGCTCAAATTGTTCTGGTGTTTTCTTCATTGTTTATAAAAAATTTTTGCGGAATACAAAAGAATAAATAAAACTACAAAACTCAAACTTCAATTTCGACAACGACCGCGGGACGCGCACCGAGCCCCGCACCCGAATGCCCGGACTCACTCCAGCTCACACTGACCTGCCGATCCCTCGGATACCAGTGCGCGCGAACCACGCCTTGCGGCACGCGCGAGTCGAGAAGCCAGGTCCATTGCGACTTTTTCGCGTCATCGGAATACGCGTCGAAGCGGTGATCTTTACTTACTTCCGCCTCCTTCCTTTGGAGCATGAGATATTCTTCAAGCGTTAATCCGTTCCATTTCTTTTGCGCAAAGAGCGGGTCGAGATCGTTCGGAGTTTTGCCTTTCGTTTCTTCGGGAATCGGCCCCGATTGATAGAGAAGAAGATACGCCTTTTTCTTCGGCCGCTTTTGGATGTCGGCTTTTTTAATGTCCTCATCCCAGAGATAATGATCCGTATACTGCTCGCCCTTGGGCAATCCAGGAATCTCTTTATCGGAAAGCTCCCCGAAAAGATTATCGAGATTTTTCTCCTGAAGATCGGTTGAGGGTAAAAGCATCGCCTTGTCGAATCCCTCGCGGAGCGCCTCTCGCAATCTCGCTTCCGACTGCGCGGATAGCCGTACCTCGCGCGGCAACTCCTTGAGGAAATCTTTGAGTTCGTGTGCGGTGTAAAACCCCACCGACTCTCTCAGCACTTCTTCTGTATCCAATTTTATTTCCCTTCCCTCCTTTGTCTTTTCTGAATATATTCTGCGGCTGCGCTCGTAGGTAATTTCCAAATCACGCGATGTGATAGTAAGGCCTTCGCCGTCTTCGGCTTCAAGCACAATCTTCCCGTCTTTCGTTCTGCCTTTGAAAATCAGCGGTCGTTTTGCGCGATCGCCTTTCTTTATAATTTGCGTGTCGGGTGAAAGTTCGCCGACGGCTTCGGGAAGATAGGTGATGGTATTTCCGTCCGCATCGAGTATTTTTGACTCAACTGGCTTTGGCGCTTCGCGGAGCATCTCCGATTTTCGCGGCACGCGCGGAGAAAGAGCGCCTATTTCGGAAGGAGTGAGAATGGCGCTTTCATTCATTTCTTCTTCAAGCTGCCTTTCCGGATTTTCGGGGCTTTTTCTCATAGTATTGTTATCCGAGTTGGAATTCCTCTTGGAATTTTTTTACGAGATTGCGATCTTCCTCGGGATAAATCTTCTGCGCTCCCCAATCGGCGATTTTCGTTCCGAGGAAACCCTTGAGGCTTTCATGGGATCTCATCGCTGATTTTCTGTATTCCTGAAGCCAAGAGAGCACGAGACCCGGGTCGAGCACTGCATGGCGGAGGTACGAAGCGTCGCGGAGCGTTGCCGTAAGCGCATTATCTTCCCCTTTATAGCTTTTTTGGATCGCGGCGACGAACTCGGCAAATCGCCAGAGAGTTCCACCAGCCTTGGGCTCGGTGTCGATTTCGAATCGCTTTGAATTGGTTCGCGCATCCACCACTTCTTTCCATTCCGGCGGAAGTTCTTCTTTTTGCACCCGGATTCGGTCGTTCTGATCCATAAGCGCCGCGAGCATCATTTCATAAAGTTCGGGATCTTCGGCGGATTGCGGCGGATAATCCACCTCGAGCGAGCCGAGCTCACGTGCTACTTCAACGGGAAGCTCCGCGCGGTCGGGATGCTTCTCGGATGGAAGATTCGCCGATCCCACGAAACCGAATTCGGGCGCAAGCTTCTCCGAGCTTCCC
>JBGPES010000085.1:0-4668 GCA_041482935.1 Minisyncoccia bacterium
ATTCATCGGGGTGGAAATTAACCGGTTTCGATGGCTGGATTCGGATATCACGGGGTATCCAAAAACCCATGGCAAGGACTCTCAGAAAATTATTCCGTAATTCGGCGGGCAGATCGGAAACATCGGGAACAGTAATCATCGATAAAAAATAAAAATAAAAATAAAATATAATAAAATTATGTTTCAAGAAAACGTAGTACAGATATCCGAACCGGCAATATCCCGTTTCTTCTTCGCGAACACGCGTATTTCCTGGCTCTGGTTCCTCGTGAGATTGTACGTCGGCTGGGAATGGGTCGTGGCGGGCTGGGATAAGATCATAAATCCCGCATGGGTCGGCGCACAGGCAGGATCGGCAATACAAGGATTCCTGACGGGTGCGGCGCAGAAGGCGGTCGGAGCGCATCCGGCCGTTGCCGGTTGGTACGCGTACTTCCTCAATAGCGTCGCTATTCCTCATTCGGTATTCTTCTCGTATTTCGTCGCCTTCGGCGAAGCTGCTGTCGGCCTTGGCCTCATCCTCGGAGCATTCACCGGTATCGCCGCCTTCTTCGGAATCCTCATGAACTTCAATTACATCTTTGCCGGTACCATAAGCACGAACCCCCTCCTTCTCCTGATCCAGCTCTTCCTTATCCTCGCTTGGCGCAATGCAGGCTGGTGGGGGCTCGATCGGTTTCTGCTCCCTTATTTGGGAGTCCCCTGGCAACCGGGAAAAGTGTTTGTAAGGCAACAATAAAAACCGTCACCTTGATCAACAAACACAAATTCAAATTTTTTCTGGCTCTTGTAGTGGCTGGTTTGGGAATGGTCTTTCTCGTCCAGGGAGACGCACCGAGCGGTTTTGGTCCGTGGCTTGCTTTGATCGGTTTGGAACACGTACCCACGAATCTTGGGCCGTTCGTAAGCTGCCTTAAGGACAATGGCGTAACGTTCTACGGGGCTTTTTGGTGTCCGCATTGTCAAAATCAGAAGGCGCTTTTCGGAAAGGCCGCGGATGCGCTGCCGTATGTCGAGTGCTCTACGCCCGACAGCGCGGGCCAACTCCAGATTTGCAAGGATAAAAGCATCAAAGGATATCCAACCTGGGAATTTGCCGACGGTTCGCGGCAGAGCGGCGAAGTTCCTCTCAAACAACTTTCGGAAAAAACCGGCTGTGAACTTCCTCAATAAATGATGATGCCCAAACCCAATTGCAGAATTAAATAGTAATGGAACAATTATCAGGGGAAGAAACGTGCATGGGAAAACGGGGAATATGGGAAAAGAAGATACCCATTATCGTTTTCCTGGGTACCGCGGCATTATTTTTTTTCGCAAGAACGGCGGTAACGGAAGGCGCATTCAAATCCTCGTCGTTTACTCGCGATCTTACGGTTGGATCGCGGGGAAATGATGTTCGTGCACTGCAACAAACCCTTTTCGACAGAAAGTATTTGACAACTTCTCCAACGGGATTCTCCACGAACGATACGCGAAAGGAGAGATAGACCGGAAAGAATTCGAAGAGAAAAGGAAAGATCTGGCTTCCTAAATCCGAATAAGACTGAGGGAGTATTATAAAAAATGATGTCCGAAGATACTGAAAAAGAAAAAAATAGTTTCTGGAAAATAATCGACAGCCGGTTAGGCCTCTCTCGCCTCGCCTATCACGTGCCGGAACACGGGAACACGCTGCCCTATATGCTCGGCGGTATCGCTTTGGGATGTTTCGCGATCCTTGTCGCAACAGGCATCTTCATGGCGCAGTTCTATAGCCCGCCCCCCCCGACGGCGCTTACCAGAGCATCGTTTATATGGTCACAAAAGTGCCCTTCGGCGGCTTTCTCCGCAGCCTTGCCGCCTTGGGCGGCATCGCATTGGTGCGCACGAAAGCGTAGTATCCGGTAAGTCGTGATAAAATTTATGATATGGAACAATCATTAGAAAAAGCATCGGGTGCGGAGCAGCGCGGGGTATGGCCGTGGTGTAAGAACCAGATGGCGCTTGCGCCGCTCATCGGCGATTACTATGTTCCCGAAGAAACGAATAACCTCTGGTATTCTCTCGGCGGAATGCTTGCGATCTCTTTGATACTCCAGGGCGTGAGCGGCATCATGTTGACGCTGAAATATATTCCCGATGCGGCACTCGCCTTCGGCACCGTAAGCGACATGATTCATTCCCGTTTCTGGGGGATCACCCTGAGTTTTCATTATTTCAACTCATTTCTCATCTACGGCTTGGTGATGGCGCACATGATGCGGGTGTTCGTGAGCGCCGCATACCGCAAAGAAAAAAAGGTGTTGTGGTTTGCGGGCGTCGCACTCGCCATCGTGATATTCGCGACCTATCTTACGGGGGAAGCGCTCCACTGGGACGAAGTCGGGTTCGCCGTCCCCTGGAATATTTCCGAGATCTTGCAGGCGACGCATCTGAATAACGTTTTCCAGTATAATTTTGCCGATCTGCTGGCCCCGGCAAGCGCAACAATGAAGCTCGTGCAGATTTATGCCATGCACATCGCCGTCTTGCCGATCATCATGCTGCTTCTCGTCATACTCCATTTCTATCTGATCCGGATGAAAGGGATTTCCTTGCCGTTCTGGAAGCAGCCGAGCGGAAAAAAAGTTCCCTTTGCGAGCCACGTGAAGCTCTGGTTTGTCTACTCCGCTTTTGCGATCGGCGCCGTGCTTTCGCTCGCCATATTCGTCGGGCGGGATGTCGGCACCGCACCGCAGCTTTTGCCGTCTTCTCCTTTATACGGGACGGATGAAGATGCCGGTGGATTGGGTTTCAAGCCGACCCTGCCCATCGGCTGGACGAAGGGAATAAACGTGGTTGCCGCGGAAGCGGGCGTCGACCCCGACATTTGGGGAACGACGATTGCCATGATACTCATGCTCGGAGCGCTCGTTGCCATACCTTTCGTGGACCGCGAAGAAAAAGAACCGACGAGTTTCAAAGAAGCATTCGACTGGCACACGCGCAAATGGGCGTTTCTCGCCATGGCCTTGTTTTGGGCAGTAATGATCGTGGGGATAATCCAAAACGCCATCGCGGGGGCCGGATAGTGTAAAATACTAAACATGGATTCAGACAAACAGCTTTCTGGTTATATCAAACATGCGCTTGAAGCGGGTATGACGGAGAACGAGATCCGGCGGGAACTTTTGACTGTCGGCTGGCCGGAAGAGAAGATCGGCGCCGCGCTCGCCGGCTTTTTGGTGCTTCCCCCCATAAAAGCGAAGGGCGCGAAGAGCACGAAAAAAGATAAAGAACATCTTCGCCTCGAGAAGTTCGAAGGCAATCCGATCATCGAGCCCGACGAAACGCATTCCTGGGAATCGAAGTTTACGTTCAATCCGGGAGCGTTCTCCGATGACGGCAAGGTACATCTTCTCTATCGCGCCGTGGGAGAGGGCGACGTTTCCGTTCTCGGATATGCCGCGACGAAGGACGGGATAACCATCGACGAGCGGTTTCCGTATCCGGCGTACAATCAACTCGGGAAGCAGGGAAGTTCGCTTTCCGGCGCTTCGGGAACGAAGCAATCTCCCATTTCGTATATATCCGGCGGGGGATGGAGCGGCGGATGCGAGGATCCGCGCCTCACGCTTTTAGACGGCAGAGTATATCTGATCTATACCGCGTTCGACGGCTGGGCGGCCTTGCGGATAGCGCTCACGTCGATGTCCCTGGAAGATTTCCGCAACAAGGTGTGGAAATGGAAAAAACCGGTGTTCATTTCTCCGCCGGGAGAGATACACAAGAACTGGGTTCTGTTTCCGGAAAAGATAAATGGCAGATACGCGATCCTGCACAGCATATCGCCCGAGATCTTGATCGACTACGTCGATTCCCTGGATGATTTCGACGGCAAGAAAAAATATGTGAAAAGCCGCCGCAGCGACCACTTCGACAGAACGCGCTGGGACAGTTCGGTGCGCGGGGCCGGTCCTCCGCCTATCAGAACGAAAAGCGGCTGGCTTCTTTTCTATCACGCAACCGATCATCGCGATCCGGGGAAATATAAGATCGGCGCCATGTTGCTCGATTTTAACGATCCTACGAGGGTGCTCCACCGTTCCAAGGAGCCGATTTTGGAGCCCGTCGAGGCATACGAGAACGAAGGATTCAAGTCCGGCGTGGTGTACTCGTGCGGCGCCGTGGCCGTGGATGGCACGCTTTTCGTCTACTATGGAGGCGTCGATTCGGTGGTGTGCGTTGCGACCGCCGACCTCGAAAAATTCGTGGCCGAGCTCGAAAAAACCGAACTGCCGAAACTGAAAAATGCCAAGCCGCTGGGGAAGAAGTAGCATATCCACGAAACACTTTGGATTTGCGAATCTTGCGGTATTCGTGATCTTTTTTGGCATCGCCCTTGTTGAAGCCTTGCAAAAAGAGAACTGGTTGGAGCCGGCGATTTTTTTGGCTTTGGGAATAGTATCGCTTTGGGCGGACTTCAAAAAATTATGAAATATAGATTCAATTTCATGCAGCAAATTTTAAGCGGAGCCGTCAGTTTTTTAACCGCGGTGATCGCTACCAGGTTATTTGATCATGAGATAAAGCGGGCACTGGCTATCGCTATAGGCATTGGCACATTCGTTACTTCTGGATTTTATAAGAAAACTTAATAAAAAAATGCCCGATCCGTTTTAGATCGGGCGCAGGGAATGCGTGAGG
>JBGPES010000086.1:0-4525 GCA_041482935.1 Minisyncoccia bacterium
AGATCGCATACTGCACGATCGCGAACTCGAGAAGCACCAATTCGTTCTTTAAATACGCGAAACGGCTTCCGGAAATTTTCGCCGCAGATTCGGTATCGATAAGCCCCAAGGCCTCGCCCAACTCCAAATGATCTTTCGGCGTGAAATCGAATTTCCTTGGCTCGCCGTTTTTCCGCAGCACCTTATTCCCGCGTTCATCCTCGCCCACGGGCGTGTCCTCGCTCGGGAGGTTCGGAATCTTTTGCCATATTTCGTCGCGGACCGTTTCCAGCGTTTTAATATCGCCTTCGAGTTTTTTGATCCCGTCTTTCACTTTTTTAGATTCCTCTTTTTCCGCCTCGGTTAATGTCGCCCAATTTTTTGCCAGGTGATTTTGGCGCGCCTGCAGATCTTCAACCTGCTTCATCTCTTTTCGCCATTTTTCGTCCGCACTTAAAAACCCGTCCACCAATGCGGGATCGGATTTCTTGGCCTTGATACCCTCCCTCACCCTATCCGGATGTTCGCGGAGAAGTTTGATGTCGAGCATATATGTGGATATTTAGATTGTATCAACTACCCTTCAAAAATGAAAGGTTTTCGCATACACTTTAAACTATGGATAATAAGCTTTCTGATTCTATGGATCACATACGCCATTCCTTGGCGCATCTTCTCGCCGCCGCGGTGCTCAAAAAATTCCCGGACGCGAAATTGGGTATCGGGCCGCCCATTGAAAATGGCTTCTATTATGACTTCCTCCTGCCGCAGCCCCTGGCGCCGGGTGATTTAAAAGAACTCGAAAAAACGATGAAAAAGTTCATCGGCGGGAGACTCCCCTTCTCGGGCAGAGAAGTAACTGCCGCCGAAGCGAAAAAATTATTCAAAGATCAGCAATTCAAACTCGATCTCATTAAAGAATTCTCCGCGGAGGACAAAAAGCTTACCGTGTATTCCACGGGCGATATATTTACGGATCTTTGCCGCGGCGGGCACGCGGAGAACACTTCGGAAATCAATCCGGACGCCTTCAAGCTCGATAAGATTGCGGGTGCTTACTGGCGCGGCAGCGAAAAAAATCCGCAGCTCCAACGCATCTACGGATTGGCGTTCGGCACGAAACAAGAATTGGACAATTACTTGAAGCTGATCGAAGAAGCAAAAAGGCGCGATCACAAAAAGCTTGGAGTTGAGCTCGACCTCTTTACGTTCTCCGAGCTCGTAGGTTCGGGGCTTCCGCTCTGGACGCCGAAGGGTACGCTCGTGCGGAACTTGCTTGATGACTTTGTTTGGCAGCTCCGCAAGAAGCGCGGCTACCTGCAAGTCGATATCCCGCATATCACCAAAAAAGACCTCTACGAAAAAAGCGGCCACTGGGAAAAGTTCGGGGACGAACTCTTCAAGATCGAAACGCGCGAGGGGCACGTTTTTGCCATGAAACCGATGAACTGTCCGCACCACACGCAAATTTATAATCGCAGGCCCTGGAGCTATCGCGAACTGCCGCAGCGCTATGCCTCGACGACGAAAGTTTACCGCGACGAACAGTCCGGCGAACTTTCCGGCCTCTCGCGCGTGCGCGCAATCACCCAGGACGACGCGCATGTTTTCTGCCGCGCCGGACAGGTCAAAGATGAGATATTCAAGATCTGGGATATCGTGCAGGAATTCTACGGAGTTTTTGGTTTTGAACTTTCGGTTCGGCTTTCGCTTCACGATCCGAAACAGCCGGAAAAATACCTCGGCACCCCGAAGCTCTGGAAAGAGAGCGAAAATGAACTCCGCAAACTAGTAAAAGAGCGCGGCGCAAAGGCCGAAGAAGCTCTTGGCGAAGCGGCGCTCTACGGACCAAAAATCGACTTTATAGGAAAGGACGCCTTGGGCCGCCCCCACCAAGTCGCGACGATCCAGCTCGATATGAACCAGCCGGAACGGTTCGATCTTACCTGTACCAACGAGAAGGGGGAGAAGGAGCGGATCGTGATGATCCACGCCGCAATCATGGGCTCGATTGAACGCTTTCTTTCGGTCATCATTGAGCATTTCGCGGGAACATTCCCTGTTTGGCTCGCGCCCGTGCAAGTCGCCATTCTCCCTTTGAGTGAAAAATTTTTGAAGTACGCCGGGGGCATTCACCGATCGCTTGAAGAAACGGGAATCCGTGTTGAGCTGGGCGATGCCAACGAATCGCTCGGCAAGCGCATCCGTGAAGCGGAGCTCCAGAAAATTCCCTATATTTTGGTCGTTGGCGAACAGGAAGAAAAAAATGGAACGGTAAACATTCGCCACTATCGGCGGGGACAAGAGGGCGAATTGAGCGTTGAAAAGTTTTTGGGGAAAATCGACGGGGAGATAAAAAAGAAAACGCTTTAGCTGACGCGAAAAAATATAAGAGCCCTTCGTGGTGAAAACGAAAGGCTCTTGTGGGGACACTACGGGGAACGCCTGGAGATCGAAGCCCTAGATGATGTGCTCGTTAATCAGGCGGGCCTTGAACCGGAAATTCTGGAAATTCTTCCGAATTTTTACGGAACAGGCACGTCCATTGTGTAACACGCGCAGACGATTGTTCCGATCCGAAACAATGACTCCCGGGCGCCAGTCATCCGGTCGACGACGAGTTCGAAACTCAATCGCAGCGCCGACAAGCGAATCTTTTCCGAACCACGCTTTCTTTTGCGGAATATTGATCGGTTCGGGAGCCTCCGTCGGCTGCGATGCCGGTTCGTAAGCGACATTGGTCTCGGAAAGCGAAGACTGTCCGCGAAACATGTGAACCAAACGATCTATCAAACTAATGCGCATTGCCGCCTCCAACGATCATTGAAGATTCTCGATCCTCTCGAGGTTATGCTGAAAACATGCTAGCATATAATCTGAATAAAGTCAAGGAGCTCTGGTTTCCTGTCCCGAGGGACGGGCCATTCCGTGCTCGGAACGCCCTTACTCTCGCCGCCGGAGTTTATCCCCGCGAAGGCGAGGACCCGCGTTGGCTCCGAGAAACCCTCGGGACAGGAAACCTCCGCCTGCAGGAAGCGGAATAAAATAAAGCCGCCCCACAATGTGAGGCGGGCAAGGGAAAATGTGATGTGATCAGTTGAGTCAAGCGTGGCGAGGTCCCCTGGAATCGGAGTTGTGGGCCATACGCATGCCCAAGGACTCTTCTTCCGTAGACCCATCCTTTTTCGCACACGAAGTCTTCGAAATGACCAGACCGGTGATCGCTCCGCATACGAGAAAAGCGATTAATGCTTTCATTGTTCCCTCCCGAGAACAAAACAAACTCTGGTTGAAGCGTAGCAGATAATATAATAAATGTCAATAGCTTCCAAGCCAAAAATAATCGCAATCGTAGGCCCGACGGCGAGCGGGAAATCGACGCTCGCCGTTCGTATCGCCCTCCGGCTTGGCTCGAAGCGCGCAAAAAAAAGATTCGGAATAAACGGCGCGGAGGTCGTCTCCGCCGACTCGCGACAGGTGTATCGCGGAATGGATATAGGGACCGGCAAGATCACAAAGAAAGAAATGCGCGGCATCCCCCACCACCTTTTGGATGTCGCCTCGCCCAAAAAGAATTTTACGGTCGTAGATTTCCAAAGGCTCGCTCGGCGGGCAATTAAAAAAATTTTTGCGAAAGGAAAAATTCCCATTCTCTGCGGCGGCACCGGATTCTACATTGATGCGGCACTCTACGACTATGCGCTCCCGAACGTCAAAGCGAATTCCCGTCTCCGCCGCGTGCTTGAGAAACAATCCGCTGAAGCGCTCTTTATAAAACTCCAAAAGCTCGATCCCGAACGGGCCGCGCGCATTGACTGCCATAACAAACGCCGCCTCGTCCGCGCCCTCGAAATTATAGCCGCGACAAAAAAACCCATCCCTTCGCCCGAAGACGCTCTCCGGAAAACATCGGGGTATGAAATCTTGAAAATCGGCATCGCGTTGCCGCCCCAAACGCTCAAAGCAAACATCCACAAGCGCCTCCTCGTCCGCATGCGGCATGGCATGATTGCGGAAGCAGGACGGCTTCGAAAAAACGGCGTAAGCTCAAAACGCCTCGACGACTTGGGCCTCGAATACCGTTTCGTGAACCGCTATCTCGAAGGCCTCCTTACGAGGGAAAGGATGATTGTCGAGCTCGAAAAAGCAATCTGGCATTACGCCAAACGGCAAATGACGTGGTTCAGGAGAGATGCCGCGATTCGCTGGACAAAAAATGAAATCCGGGCCCTCTCAAGCGTCAAGCTTTTCTTAACAAGCTGACTATATTACAATAAAACGTAGAAAGCTTGAGATGTAAAAAGGAGGTAAGACAATGAGTCCTCCCGAGAGAAATCGTCAGCTCGAAGAGCAAATCACAGCCCTTCAAGCCCAAATTCAAAAACTTCGGCACGAAAATCAAGAGAAAGAGGGAGAGGTCGTCGACCTCCTGAAAGAGCTGAAAAAGGCCGATCAGGAACTTCAGAAACTCGCCAAAGTTCCCTGGACCAGGGCCTACTACCTGAAGATATTCCACGAAGGGCAACGCTTCATTGAAATTCAGGGC
>JBGPES010000087.1:0-4512 GCA_041482935.1 Minisyncoccia bacterium
CGCAATCGCAAGATCGGCTTGTTCCGCCGCCTTTATCGCGTTTTCTTCGTTCAAGCTCAGATATGCCTTGATGCTCGGGTCGATATCCTTGATGTGGCGAAATGTAGCCTGCGCAACTTCAAGCGCCGAAAATTTCTTGGCGATAAGCCCTTCGCGGAATTTTTTGAGCGTAAGGTTGTGAAGTATGGTGGCTGGCATACGGCTATTCGAATACAGGCGGAATTTTTAAGAACCCGTCTTGCGTTTCGGGAAATTGTTCGACGCCTAATTTTTGGTTCGTGTTTCCCCGTTCTTCATCTTCGCGGAAAATATTTTTAAGTTCGCCTCCGCCCGTGAGCGGCGCCACGTTCGAAGTATCAAGTTCCTGTAATTCTTTAAAATAATTGAGAATTTTCACGAGATCTCCGAGGAGACGCTCTTCTTCCTTCGGGTCAAGTTCCAGGCGCGCTAGATTCGCAAGATGTTCGAGGGTTTGTTTGTCGATGGATGACATTGCACTTAGAATATCACAGAAATGGTTCGAAATAAAACTGGGAAGGCATCGCCCCTCTCTTTTATCGTTTATTATCGTGTCGCAACGGGCGGAGAATTTTCATTACCGAGAAATGTTTGAGCGCAAAACCGGCAAAATATTTCGCCTCTTTCGTTTCCGAGTTAGGCGCTCCGCTTTCTCATTTTCCTGCTATCTTTTCTTCTTGTGATTCCTTCATGCTTCTCCTTTATCCAGCGATTAAGCGATCTTTAGGGAAATAGTATGACGCAATCATTTTTTTATCAACCCCTTCACCATTTCCTTGAATTGCCGTCCGCGGTCTGCGTAATTTTTGAACTGGTCGAAGCTCTGCGAAGCGGGGGAGAAAAGCACGAGAGGAGTTTGAAACTCGGAGCTATGAGCTATGAGGTAAGAAGTTTTCACTGCCAATCGGAGATTGTCGGAGAGCACGATGGGTGCGCCGCCGCTCTTTATTTGAGCCTTAAGCGTGTGCTTGTTTTCCCCGAAGAGGACAACGAGCTTGGTCCGGGAATTTTTTAGCGCTCTCCTGATCGGGGAGTAGTTCGCGACCTTCGAGCGTCCGCCTGCGATTAAAATAATGTCTTTCCCGGGGAATGAGGCGATTGCTGCTGCGGTCGATTCGGGGATCGTGGCGGCCGAATCATTGTAAAATTCTATCGACGCTGACTTACGCTGCTGTCGTCGATTTATGCTGATACGGCGGACGAACTCAAGGCGATGTTCGTTTCCGCGAAAATGCTTCGCGGTTTCCACGATCTTTCGCGCGGGAACGCCCATTGCCCGCGCCACCACCGCCGCCATCATGGCGTTTTTGAAATTATGGTAGCCCGGCACCTTGAGATCGTTTGCGGTGAAAAGGCGGAACTTCTTTTCATCCACGGAAATTTTTCTGCCGCGGCTTTTCGCGGCTACCCACCGGGAAAGCGGATGGTTCTTGAAAAAGAATATCCGGTCGCCGGGTTTCTGATGGCGCGCGATGTTCGTTTTCGCCTCATAATATTCCTTGAGGTTCAAATGCGCGTCTTGATGATCGGGGAAGATATCGAGCACGACCGCAGTGTGGGGCGATGTTTCAAGGTCCTGCAGTTGGAAGCTCGAGAGTTCGAGGACGACATAGCTACTCTTGCGCAGTCTGGGAAGAACATCGAGCATGGGCACGCCGATATTTCCGGCGAGGAAGACGTTCTTCTTTCCGGTTTTCATCATCGTATAGAAAAGCGACGAGGTCGTGCCCTTGCCTTTCGTGCCGGTCACGCCGATTATTTTTGCGCCGCGCCGTTCCGCTTCCGCGAAAAAAAGCTTCGTATGGCTTGAGAAAGCGACTCCCGCACGGCGCGCTTTTATAAGCTCCGGCTTGTTCCACGGTATGCCCGGTGTCCGAAAAACGAGATCGAACGAAGAAAGATTTTTAAGGTAGTGTTTGCCGAGTTCAGCACGTACGCCACGGGGCAACCTTATGTTTTTATTTTGATCGAGGATCCGAATTTCCGCGGTTTTGAACTGCGGCGAATGTTTAAGAAAACGGAGCGTCGATTTTCCCTCGCGGTCGAAACCGAGGAGGGCGATTTTTAGCCCGTAAGCCCGTAAGCCCGTAAGCCCGTAAGCTTTTTTACGCTGGTTTTTTTTATGCATTAAGACGGGGGTGGAATAAGATTTTTTCTATCGGCCGGTAATTCCATTCGTGGATCCCCGGCGAGCGTTTTTTGCTGATGTTGCTTATCGCATATCCCTCGCCGAGAAAGATGCCTATATGCTTATGCGTTTCACCGCTTTTAGAGAAGAATTTTTCTTTGTAGACGATGACCGCACCCCTACGCGGCATTTTTACGGCTTTCCAGCCCGATCGTTCAAGGTCCGCCACGGTGGCGCGCACCGTCGTGTGGATCTCGGGAATAAGCGAAAATATTTTAAGGATGAAACTTACGAATACGGCGCAACTCAGGTCGCCGTCGCGAAGCGCTTCGATCTCGTGTCCATCGATACTGTAATGCAGTTTTCGAAACGCATTTGAGCCTGCGCTTGCCCGCGCGACGGTAAGCAGATTTTTTAAAAGAAGAAATTTCGGCTTAGCCATTCTTTCCTTAATAATCCCACCAGATGATATTTTTAACAATTTATGAGGGCCGGAGAGATCATGCTTAACTTATCCTAAAAACGAAGATTTTCTTTCCCGAGGGCTTCTCTGAGCCGCGCAGGCGGCGAGAGCGAGTGCGCTCCGTGTTCGGGGTGCCCGTCCCTCGAAAAAGAAAATTGTAGTATGTTGCGGGGGCGGGAATTGCACCCGCTACCTCAAGCTTATGGGGCTTGCATGCAACTGTTACACTACCCCGCGCTTATAGTGTAAAAGGAAAAACAGGAATTGTCAAAATTTTTTTTTTGAGTTAACATCATAAGGAAATTTTCGCCGACGTAGCTCAGTGGTAGAGCAGGGCTTTCATAAGGCCAAGGTCGCAGGTTCGATCCCTGCCGTCGGCACAGCGATATAAAAATGGATACTACAAAGTATCCATTTTTATATTTTGTATGTTGGCAGGGATTGAACGAAGGGATGGGTCGGAAGGGGCAGTCTGCCCCTTCCGTATCGGAGATCATTCAGAACCGAGGGTTCTGAAAAGCAATTCGCGGAAGCGAATTGCGCGTAAGATTCCCTGCCGTCGGCACCGAAATAAAAAAGCTCCTCAAAAGATGAGGAGCTCCCATTCTATCGGAAGGGGGTGGGCCTTTAGATATTCTTTTTCCACTTCGGCGTATTTCTGTACGGCCTCGCGATAGTAGACGTACGTCGGATGCTTCTGCTTCTTTTTTGGTATGCCGTAATACCGTTCTATGGCTCGGGCTTGGCGTTCGGGATTGTCGTCATAGCCGCGGGAAACAAGATAGCTTGCGACGCTCGGAACCGCGTCTTTGGGATCGAAGAGATCGATTTTGCCATCATTGTTGCCGTCAACCGCAACGTTAAAGGAAGAGGGTTCGAATTGGGGTAGGCCGACAGCGCCGGTGGGGGAGCCGAGGGTTTCAAATATATCGTCTTCGGTCCAGCCGTTCCGATCGGCGATTTGGAAGAAAGCCCTGAGTTCTCCGTATGCGAATCTGCGCAATCTCGGATTTAGCACGTAAAGAGAGTAAAGATAATTCACGGCGGGATGCCGGCCGAAGGGATGCGGCGATTTTGCGGTGGCTATGCCAAAATTCGTTTCGATCCGCAAATGCCCGCAGATGGTTTCTTTGGGCACGCCATATTCGGTTTCCGCATCGTCGAATATTTCTTTATTCTCGATGTAAAAAGTTCTGCAGCGCTCAAGCGACTCGTCGGTTAAAAGCCCGAATCGTTCGCTCAAGAACGGATTTTTCTGAGGAGTCTTCGGTTTCGGTTCGGGCGGCGGTTGCGGCTGCGGCGCCGATGCGCGGTAGAGCTCAAGACGATCATCGGAAAATACAGTTTCCACGATGCCGGGTTCGATTCCTTTTTCATCGGAAAGTTTTTCGATGAGCTCTTGTCGTTTCCTTCTTTCTTCATGTTTTTGCCGCTCTTCTTTGGAGATCGGCTTTGTTTTCGGTTGTGTCGCCTCATTTGCCAACGCCAAATGAGGCGAGAGAAGGCAAATCAGGAATAACGCAGCCAAGGGTTTCATGGCGGTCTCCGTGGTAGCGAGCTGCCCTCAATGTAGCAGTATCCGTTTCGTTTGAAAAGGTCTTTATCGCGAAATGAAAAACCCGTCGGATGTGTCCGACGGGTTCGAAAAAACCATAAAAAACTAGAACGTTATCTTTAAATTGCCTCCGAAATTCCATCCGGTGTTCCACGAGACGCCCGGGCATCCGGAAAGGTGATGACCCAAAAGATCCACACAGAGATTGCCGCCGACGCCTACGAGAGGAATTTTTCGCCGCACCGAGTCCGATGCGGGCGCTTCGAAAGAGTCGCGTTCGCCGTCGGTTCCCCTGAACATTCCGTTAAAGCGGACGTTGAGTTGCCCGATTCCTCCTTCGGCATGCCA
>JBGPES010000088.1:0-4505 GCA_041482935.1 Minisyncoccia bacterium
AAACACCCCGGCCGCGGCCGGGGTGTTTTTTTGTCGCCGGCTACTTATGCGCGCGACACATTGGTTGCGCTTGGGCCCTTCTCGCCGTCAACGACCTCGAAGGTAAGAGCATCGCCCTCCTTGAGTTCGTCAAAAGTCACTCCTTTTAATTCTTTGGAGTGAAAGAAGAGGTCCTTCGGTTGGCCCTCGCGCGAGATGAATCCGAAACCCCTGTCGCTCACGAGCTTTTTGATAGTTCCTTTTTCCATATTATTATTTTTTTGCTTAGAAACTCGACTAGGTCTCTTAGTCTTGTCGTGTCTCAATCATAGCAGAGATGTGTGAATTTGTCGATAGAACCCGTAGCTTGGTGAATAATGATATTTTTGTCATCCCCGCGAAGGCGAACCTGCCTGCCGGTAGGCAGGGATCTACGCTTCCGAATATATAACGCTTTGGGATCATGGATCCTCGCCTTCGCGGAGGACGACGGAGGGGAAGGTTGTCGTAGCGATATATTCATTATTCACCAAGCTCAGAACCCG
This sequence comes from Minisyncoccia bacterium, assembly GCA_041482935.1. Lineage (GTDB taxonomy): Bacteria > Patescibacteriota > Minisyncoccia > UBA6257 > 2-01-FULL-56-20 > DATLTV01. The sequence goes on from JBGPES010000088.1 coordinate 525, forward strand.
CAGCCTTGACGCGACGATTTCCCGGCAGTATAACGTCAGGAGACGCAATTGAAAAGCCGGTATCCGGGGATTCCGATATGAAAATGGCATCTAACGAAACGAATCTTAAGGCTTATTCGAAAAGCATCCGCGATACATTGGATAAACAACTGCCGACGCCGGAAGCGGTTAAACTTGCCGCGCTCATCGACAACACGGCACTCACAGTAGATTTGCTCCTTGCCGAACTACTCGGGGATCCGGAGTTGTCGGAACGCTACGATTATGACGGCCAGTTTTTCACTCCGAAGGACCGATGGGGGTTCCACCGGGTTTTTGACGGAGAGCACATCGTGCGATCGACAGAAGCATGCCTCAATTGCTTCCTTGAACAACCAGCCGAAACGAGAGCGGCGTTTCTTGAAGAATTCCTCGCTACTCACGTATTTGAGGTGCAAGCGCGACTGACGAACTGGAAAGAATACCGCACCCTGCACCTTATTCCTTTATCGGTTATTGAGGAAATCGTGAAAGCTGAAAAGGCTTCGGAACCCGCGCCCCTCTCCGAGAGCGAGCGTGAATTTTTCAAAGTTTATGAATCTCAACTCAAGGTCCGTGAAAGCTAAATGCACACGGGCCTTTTTATTTATTCTTTACCGCGACCAGGCATAAAAACAAAGGGATCTCTTTGCGTGCGGCGTCCTCCGCCTTAGCGCGGGGCCCTGGCTCGCTCTTTTTATGCGAATTCCATTCTTCAAGCGCCGTAACGGCAAAACCCGCTTTGTGCAGGGCCTTAAAATAAAACTGTAGGGGCCGATGGAACGTAAGGGTGAATTGAGCTAACTTCTCGCCGGGATGCATGTCTATTTTTATTTTCGCCTCGGAAAGATACCTGTCAATGCGGCGGTACTGCGTCTTTTCTTTTTCATCCCATCCCCAACTGCTCGATTTCGGAACGCGAAAAGCGGGGTGGCTCATTACCGCGTAGAGCCTGCCGTTTTTTCTTAACACTCGCGCGCATTCGCGGAATACGCCCGCCGTGTTTTCGATGTTCTGGAGCGCAAGCACAACCGCAACCTTATCAATGCTGGCTGGCTCAAGGAACGGGAGCGATTCCGCCCCGGCGACATGAAAACGCACCGCTCCCGGAGAATCTCGCCGCGCGATATCGATCAATGTGCGCGAAATATCGGCCCCGATCACGCGCGCGCCCCCTTTCAAAAATTCCCGCGCAAAAAAACCTTGCCCGCAGGCGAGATCGAGAACGGCCTCGCCCTTCTTTATCTCCATTAACCGCAAAAGATTGGGAAGGATCAGTTCCTTTTGATATATCCCCTCTTCTTTGAGCAGTTCATCATACCAGCCCGCAACGTGTTCCCATGAAGTATCTTTGTGCGCCGCCATAGGATCATTATACTTGAAAAACGCAGTCAGATAATATACCCTCAATACAGAATCTTTTGGAGAAGGAGATGTGTATGGCCTATTCAAATAAGGTACTTGAACACTATAATAATCCGAGAAACGTCGGCAGTTTGGACAAAAAAGATCCGAACGTGGGCACCGGACTTGTCGGCGCCCCCGAATGCGGCGACGTGATGAAGCTGCAGATCATGGTGAATCCGGAAACGGGCGTCATTGAAGAGGCGAAATTCAAAACGTTCGGGTGCGGCTCGGCAATCGCCTCGAGCTCGCTCGCGACGGAGTGGATAAAAGGGAAAACGGTTGAGGAAGCTTCACGGATCAAAAACACGGACATCGTCAAAGAATTGAGCCTCCCGCCCGTGAAGATCCACTGCTCCGTGCTCGCCGAAGACGCGATCAAAGCGGCTATTGCCGACTGGAAGAAAAAACAAACGCCAGGTAGTTAAAAATAAAAAGACCAAGCCAGTAAGCTTGGTCTTTAATTTATCTCGCTTCAGATAATTCAATTAGCAATCTTGCTTCTCGTTTTTCGGCAATTCTATACAACCTCTCCCGTAGTAAGAGACAGAGGCCGTCAGGAGATTATTGCACAGCTTATGAACAGGTTATCCCAGCACCACGTGATACAATAAAGCGATGAAGGTTGCTCCCGGAAAAAACGCCGTAAAAGTTCCCCGCACGATAAAACGGAAAGCGATTTCGAAAAAGAAAGTGCGCGAGGCAAAGCCGCGTCCGGTGCGCTCCGCGCGCGGATCGGAAAAAACTGAATTGAAAAAATTCGGAGGAAATCCCATTATCGAACCAACGGAACGCGCGTGGGAATCGAAAGCGACGTTCAATCCGGCGGCGCTCTATGAGGACGGCAGGGTTCACATCCTCTATCGCGCGATAGGCGATAACGATATGTCGGTCCTGGGCTATGCATCAAGCGCGGACGGATTACATATCGACGAACGATCGGATATCCCCGCCTATGCGTCGCGGGAACTATTTGAAGGAACGGCGCGTCCGGCTTCATTACAAGAACCTGCGAATCATTTCATCTCCGGTGGCGGAGGGTGGGGCGGCGTTGAAGATCCGCGCCTCACGAAGATCGACGGCCGCGTGTACATGACGTACGTTGCCTTCAACGGCTGGGAACCTCCGCGCGTAGCCCTGACTTCCATCCCTATCGAAGACTTTCTCGCGAAACAGTGGGGAAAATGGACACGCCCCTTTTTGATTTCACCGCCGGGAATCGTCAATAAAAACGCCGTCATTTTCCCGGAAAAGATCGGGGGCAAATACGTAATCCTCCACCGCGTTTATCCGGATATTCTTATCGATTTCGTCGACGATCTCAATTTCGACGGAAAGACAAAATGGCTCCAGGCGAAGCACGCGATCAAGCCCCGGCCGCACTTCTGGGACAGCCACAAGATCGGCGCCGGCGCCCCGCCCATTAAAACGAAGCATGGCTGGCTCCTGATCTACCAGGCGGTCGGAACGCAAGATCCCTCGCGCTACAAAATCGGGGCGATGCTCCTGGATCTTAACGATCCTTCGAAAGTCATCGCCCGATCGAAAAAACCGATCCTCGAACCCAAGGAGCAGTACGAGAATTGGGGCTGGAAGTTCGGCGTCGTCTATCCCTGCGGCGCGGTGGTGATCCAAGACAAGCTCTTTGTCTATTACGGCGGCGCGGACAAAGTAACCTGCGTTGCATCCGCGAACCTCGAAGACTTCCTTGAGGAACTCGTAAAAGACAAGGAACCAAAACTGAGGAAGGAAAAGATTAGCAAATAGCAAGTGGTAATTGGTAATTTCCATGTACCAATTGCAAATTACTAATTGCTAATTACAATGATTGCTTTAAAACGCTCAGACGAAAATCCCATTCTCGTTCCCGATTCTACGCAGGAATGGGAATCGGAATTGACCTATAACGGCTGTCCCGTTGCGGGAAAAGATAAGATCCATTTTCTCTACCGCGCATTATCGTCCGCGAAAGAAGTGAATGGGAATTGGATGGAGATCTCAAGCATCGGCTACGCTTCGAGCAAAGACGGTGTTCACTTCCGCGAACGGAGGCAATTGATAAAACCCGAGTACGACTGGGAACGCTACGGCTGTGAAGATCCGCGCGTCACGAAGCTGGGCGACAAATACTATATCTTCTACACGGCGTTATCCACCTATCCCTTTACTCCCGAAGGAATCAAGGTCGGCGTTGCCATAACGAAAGATTTCAAAAAAATAGAGGAGAAGCACCTGGTCACGCCCTTTAATTCAAAAGCAATGACGCTCTTCCCGGAGAAAATTAACGGAAAGATGGCGGCCTTGATCACTGTAAATACCGACAAGCCCCCGGCAAAAATAGGTATTATTTACTTCGACCGGGAAGAGGAAATGTGGTCGCACGAATACTGGGAAAACTGGTACGCGGCCGTCGATTATAGCGCCCTCCACCTCACCCGTTATCCCTCTGACCATATTGAGGTGGGCGCGCCGCCGATTAAAACGAAAGAGGGCTGGCTCTTTATTTATTCCTACATCCAAAATTATTTTGCGCCGCCGATGACCTTCACCGTGGAGGCG
>JBGPES010000089.1:0-4483 GCA_041482935.1 Minisyncoccia bacterium
GCGGGAAGATAATACAGCCAAGCAGCCAAGCAGCCAAGAAGCCGACAGCCGTAAAAATCAAAAAAGCTTCTTAGCTTCCTCGCTTCTCAACTTCCAAGCTCAATATGAACAAATTCCTCAGTATTTTCAAAATCAAAGATCTGCGCAACAAGATTCTCATCGTGATCGGCCTTTTGGCCGCTTATCGTCTTTTGGCCGCGATCCCCGTTCCAGGCGTCGATGCCGCGAAGCTCCAGCAATATTTTAATTCAAACCAGCTTCTCGGGTTTCTGAACTTTTTCTCGGGCGGCGGACTCGTCAACTTGTCGGTCGTGATGCTTGGCGTTGGTCCCTACATTACGGCGACTATCATCATGCAACTTCTCACCATCATTTTCCCGAAGTTCAAGCAGATGTACTACGAGGAGGGCGCGCGCGGACAGGCGAAGTTCAACCAATATTCGCGGATGATCACGGTGCCCCTGGCCATGGTGCAGTCGTACGGCTTCTTAACACTCCTCATTTCCCAGAACGTCATCAACCGCCCCGATTTCTTCAGTATGTTGAGGAATGTGATGGTCATCACCGCAGGCTCGATGCTCGCCCTGTGGCTCGGGGAACTGATCAGCGAGCAGAAGATAGGGAATGGCATTTCCTTGATCATCCTGGCCGGTATCGTGAGCCGTATGCCGGGTACCATAGGGCTCGCGCTCGCGTCCTACACGCCGGGCCTTCTCCCCACCTATCTGGGTTTTATTATCATCGCAGTGCTCCTTGTGGCGGGCATCGTGTACTTGAACGAAGGCGAACGCAAGATCCCCGTGGCCTACGCGCGGCGCGTGCGCGGCATGAAGATGTATGGCGGAGCGCAGAGCTATTTGCCGCTTAAAGTGAACCAGGCTGGCATGATCCCTTTGATTTTCGCGATCTCGGTGCTTTTATTCCCGCAATTTTTGGCGCAAGTATCTTCGATTTTCTCGCCGAGCCTGGCGGTAAAGATGAATGCCGTGGTGACCGGTTTTTTGAATAATCAGCTGATTTACGGAATGTTCTATTTCTTCCTGGTCTTTATCTTCACCTATTTTTACACGGCGATCACGTTTAATCCCGAAGAAGTTTCGAAGAACCTCCAGCGGAGCGGAGGATTCGTTCCGGGCATCCGTCCGGGCGAGGCCACCGAAGAGTTTTTCGCGAGCATCGTAAAACGTATCACGTTCTTCGGCGCGGTATTTTTGGGGCTGATCGCGATCTTGCCGATTCTCGTCCAGTGGATCACGAAAGTACAGGTCTTGAACATAAGCGGTACGGCGATTCTGATCGTCGTCGCCGTGGCCCTCGAGACCATGCGCCAGATAAATTCGCAGTTGACGGTTAGAGAATATGAGGGCATAGAGTGACGCTCGGCATTCATTTTGAGAACCGGGCTCGATTGCTGTTGCAATCGGCCCTGCATCTCGGCCGCCTTCGCGGCCTCCGATAGCTTCTCAAAATGAACACCTCGCTTCTATGGCATTCGGAAGAGCGCTGATCAAGAAAATATCCCGGCCGATGCAGTTGAAATGCCAGATCGACAATCAATCCAACGGATTCTATAAACACCTCCGATTTGCTTTTCGCGGAAACGAACGGGGCAAGGTAAGAATCGTCAAGAAATGGGTTCTGTGCTGACAGCACATTCGGAGCGCGACAAATTCGCCCCCCTTTTTATTTTCTGCTACAATAATTGCATGCATCCCGTTAGAAGTCGCGATCGCTTTATCGATATGCAATATAATATGAAAATGAATAGTCGTTATCACGATATCAATAAATTTCACAGATCGCCGATCGCGATCTGCTTCTAACGGGATGCAAAAAATCGTCGTTATTCTTTACGGTCCTCCCGGCAGCGGCAAGGGGACGCAGGCGAATCTTCTTGAGAAGAAATTCGATCTTATTCATTTCGATACGGGAAAATTTTTGGAGTCTGTGGTACATGACTCCGCGCGGCAGAATGAAGCGCTCGTGAAGCGCGAGCGGAAGCTTTTCGATGGCGGTATCCTTATGACGCCGAGTTTCGTTTTGCGCGAGGTTGCGAGGGAAGCAAGGAGGATAAGCGGCGCGGGTTGGGGACTGGTATTCAGCGGTTCGCCGCGGACGGTCTATGAAGCGGAGCGGCTTATGCCCGAACTCGAACATCTTTACGGCAAGAAGAATATTTTTATTTTCGGCCTTCAATTAATCCCGAATCACTCGATAAAAAGGAATAGCGCCCGGCTTATGTGCACCGTATGCGGATATGGCCTTCTCACCGCTTATTATCCCAAGACAAAAGCGAAGCACTGTCCGGTATGCGGCGGATCATTCTATAGCCGAATCCTGGACAAGCCGGAGGTCATTAGAGTGCGGCTTAAGCAATATAAAGAACGAACAGAGCCGATTTTTGACACTGTGAAGAAGCGAGGCTATCGGGTTATTAAAATCGATGCCGAGCCCGCGCCTTACAAAGTGTTGGCAAAAATCATTGCCGCGATTAAAATTCGGAAATGATTATGAGAACTCATATCAAAAATCCAATCTCTGTTACAACGACGAGGATTTCGTCTACAAGCTGCTCATCGCTCCTCGAAATAGCTTTTCAAGTATTCTTTCGTCGTGCTTCGCATCCTTTGCTCGAAATCCCCGCGTTTCGCGACGAAAGCTATTTTTGATATGAGTTCCCTCAAATCACGTTCGGAAATCGAAATAATGGCCGAAGGCGGAAAACGCCTTGCCCGGGTGCTCCACGCATTGCGGCGCGTCGTCCATCCGGGGATCACGACGAAGGTACTCGACGAGGTCGCTTTTGATCTCATAAAAGCATCCGACACCGAGCCGGCTTTTTTGAATTACCACCCGGCAGGATCGCGGCAGGCATATCCGTTTACCCTGTGTGCATCTATAAATGAGGGCGTAGTCCACGGGATCCCGTCGGACTATGTGGTAAAGGACGGCGACGTAGTCAAGCTCGATCTTGGACTGAAATACAAAGGTTTCTACCTGGATTCCGCGGTTACGGTCGGCGTGGGAAAAATTACGCATGAAGCAAAGAAGTTAATCGAGGTAACGGAGGAAGCCCTGAATCTTGCGATTGAAGAAGCGCGGCCGGGGAACACTTTGGGCGATATCGGCCATGCAGTCGAAGCATTCGTGAAAAAAAACAAATTCTCCGTGGTGCGTTCGCTTACGGGCCATGGTATCGGGCGGAATTTGCACGAGGATCCGGCAGTTTTGAATTTCGGCAGGCCCGGCGAAGGCGAGAAGCTCAAATCGGGAATGGTGCTTGCGATCGAACCGATGGTCGCCGCGGGAGCGGGTGCCACGCGCCAACGCAAGGACGACAGTTTTGTAACGGCTGACGGCTCACTCGCCGCACACTTTGAGCATACTGTCGCAATCACCGAAAAAGGACCGAGAATTTTAACCAAATAACCGGAAAATTCGGAACGTCTAAGTACTGGATTTTTCCGGGGAATAGGAGTACTATCCTTTTTAGAAAGACTTGAAATTCAGAGGGTCCGCATTGCGGGTTCTCGTAGGAGGAATATCCATGCGGAAAGCGATATTCTGCTCATGCCTTTTCGCGGCTCTGGTTTTCTTGAGCGTTGCTCCGGCGGCGCATGCGCAAGCAGATGGCAATAAGGACAAAACTTGTTTGTCTCAAAATCAAGAAGGCAAAAAAGCCGATCGTTTGCAGGAAAGCTCCAAGACCATGCTTGATCTGTGTGTCAAGCAAGAATATGTAAAAATACTCAAGCCCCTTCCGTGCGATAGCGATAAAAAAAGCGAAGTTCACCTCAAAGCCGGAGAGCCGGTCAAGGACGAGACGAGAAGTTCGGGAGTGCAATTGGTTCATCCCAATCATTGTGAACTTCGACCTGGCGCCGTGGTGATGATCACCGAGCTCAAATTCGAGAAAAGGTATATCAGGGTGGACATCAATGATGGCATCGCCAAGAAAAAAGGGAGCTGGCGCGACCATGTGCAGGTCGGCGTGGGTAACGGAACGATACCCCTGGGAGGTGGACGTCCTACCACCACCACCCAGGGACCTCGTGTCACTACTACCACTACTACCCAGGATCCTAAAAATAAACAACCCGATGCATATCAGCCCGCTCCTGCGACTATCATCCTCGAGTTCAATGGTCCTGTTCCCGACATGACCCCCGCTGAGCTTAAAAAACATCTTGCTTCATACCTCCAATTTACAGAACATTCCGCCGCCGTGGCTTGGATCGATGCAATTCCAAAAGAATTTAAGGAAGCCATCAGCGAGCACCGCGTGATGAAAGGCATGGACCAGACCATGGTTGAAACCGCGATGGGAGGGAGGCCCGAAAATCAACCGGACCATGAAATTCGGGAGACTCTGGATGGAACCAAAACCGAGGTTGAGAAATGGCTGTATGGCAAGCCGGGAGCCTCGTCGGTGCTTTATTTGGAATTCGACAGAAAAACGGGAATAGTTACATGCATCAAAGAA
>JBGPES010000090.1:0-4432 GCA_041482935.1 Minisyncoccia bacterium
ACAAAGGCGTTGTCGGAGTAATACAAATGTATAACCTGCTCACCTACGAGTTCATTCTTGCGGAAAACTACGCATTACTCCCAGAAAAGGAAATCGCCTATCGTTTCACGCCTGACGAAAAACCGCAGATCGGGAAAAAGATGAACAGACCCCAATGGGAGGAACATGGATAACGATTTTCTTCAAAAAAGAATATCTGAAATGGAGCAGGATGTGTTTCCTCTCGATAGATTGCTGCCTCTCGAAACGGTGCATAACATTTTCGCGGAAGAATACGCGAAGCATCCTAACAAAGGCATATTTTTCAAAAATCGGGAGTTCCAGCGATTGCGAGAGGGTTATATCGGCTTATTCGTAGCGACTTCGCTGTGGGATACTTCGGGCAATCGTCACTTCATTGTTTTTCCAGAAAAACCTGACAACGACCTTTATATCGCATATCAGATGAACGAAAAACAGATGGGCGTTTATGAGTTCGACGTAAAGGAGTTTACGGATCACTCGCCCTCATTCGAGGACTTTGTTGAAAAGAGCATAGTCCCAAAGCTCGGAGTTTATAATATCGTGATTACTACATATCGGAATGTTGGGGAAAAGGAAGCAAAATACCTGATTGATCTTCTCCAAAAAGAAAATACTTCCCGTCAAATATGGTTCCTTGGTGCACCCACTGAAAACGATGAGACCCCTGACATTTCGAGGGTGAGTATTATAGGCAAACACGGGTTGGTTTACGACAAAATAATCAATCTCAACGATTGGTTGGACAAAACAAAGCCGCTCGCCGTTTTCCATGACTTATTGAGGATAAAGCATCCGCCTCTTTCCGATCGCTAACTCGGGAAATAGTTACGTTCTTTCAAGCCCCCATCAACAGTGACGCCTTCTCTGTTTTGCACATTCATTTTATGTGAAGCCATTTTTCTTTTGGGGAAGTTGTTAGTTGGAGGTTGCGAAATCATCCTTGTTTCCGAAATGGTATCTGTCATAATCACCGCCCGCGTCCTTTTCTTCTCTATGGTCTGCGTTTTATCAAGTAGGTTGATTTGCTCTTCGGCAAAGAACAAGGCCAAATCCCACTTCATAATGGTGTTGGCCGCAGAGATCCTATCGCGCTGCGTTGGATATGAAGCACCGAGCGGAGTATATATCAAATCTCCTTCAACGATTGGGACGAGCTTTTCGGTGAGGATGCGATGCCGCTCCTTCAAGGCGGCAAGTCGTTCAATCCGGTTGCTTCGTGGGATCTTCTCAAGGTTTTCGATGCGAACTTTCCTTACGAACTTTGCAATGTAATGCCAGTCGAGCATCTTTCCGCTTACCGAACGAAAACCCCGCACGAAAAGCTCGATTTGGACTTTGTGCACAGATGCGAGTGGACGCAAGGCAAGCTCGTCGCGGATCACGGTTTTCATCGCATCTTCGATAATCGGTTGCTTTTTCATTTCGTGGTCATTCGTGGTTTGGCGTTTTTTCCTTGAGCGTTTTCATGAACTTCTCGATCGCTTTATCCATTGCAGACCTGACAGCCACCTCGATCGCTTTTATTACCTCTGGAGAGAGTTCAAGAGATTTCATGCTATGAGGAGGAAGCGTCTGCTTACCGCCATTTTGCCCCAAAACAATGACATTGCCTTCGTCGTCGAGAACTTCATCCCTGTCTTTTCCCGAGCTCTCTTGCGATGCTGGCTTATCTTGCTGGCTTTGTGCGGCCTCAACAAAGTCCGTGAAATTGTCTTTGCGTCGCTTCATAGCTTGATTATATCAAGGATCAGAGGGTCACGTATAGCGCGTCCTCTGTGCGTTCTTGGGCGAGAAACTCCCGCAATGAGAGGTTCCATGCTTGTATCATCTCGACATTGGCTGCTATGATGTCAAAAAGTTCGAGTGGAGTATCATTTGGGCTACCAATTGGCTTTCATTCGGCACGAATGTCGATGAAAGCTCGAAAACACAAGACAGTTTAGGTGTTCCACTAACTATCCCGTCCTGGATTCGAACCGTTGTTTTTGATCATAATATGTAATAGAATTAGAATATGGAACAACCAACGGGCATGAGAATGGAAGTTGAGCAACACGGAATATGGGCGTGGTTCAGAAACCAAATGGCTCTCGCGCCGCTTGTGGGCGAATACTACGTTCCCGAAGAAACGAATAATTTCTGGTATTCTTTGGGCGGAGTACTCATGATCTCGCTGATCTTCCAGGTTTTGAGCGGCATTATTCTCACTCTGAAATATATCCCCGACGCTGCTTTGGCCTTCGGCGTCGTGAGCGATATGATCCACTCGCCCTTTTGGAGGGTCACCTTGAGTTTCCACTATTTCAACTCATTTCTCATCTACGGCTTGGTGATGGCGCACATGATGCGGGTGTTCGTGAGCGCTGCGTATCGCAAAGACAAAAAAATGCTCTGGTTCGTCGGCATCGGATTGATGGCATTGGTATTCGCGACGTACGTTACGGGAGAATCGCTCCACTGGGACGAGGTCGGATTCGCCGTGCCATGGCATATCTCCGAGATTTTGCAGGCTACAAACCTGAGCAACATTTTCCACTATAACTTCGCCGACCTGCTTAATCCGGCAACGGCGACGATGAAACTCGTGCAGATCTATGCGATGCACATTGCCATTCTACCGATCTTACTCCTCTTACTTGCCGTCCTACACTTCTATCTGATCCGCATGAAAGGGATCTCGCTGCCGTTCTGGAAGCAGGCGAGCGGGAAAAAAGTTCCGTTCTCGAGCCATATCAAGCTGTGGATAGTCTATTCCGTCCTTGCGCTCGGTGCCGTGCTCTTGCTCGCCATATTCGTCGGTCGGGATGTGGGCGTCGCGCCGCAACTTTTGCCTTCTTCTCCGCTCCACATATCGCATAAAGGCCCGGGTGGGCAGGGCTTCAAACCAACTTCGCCAATCGGCTGGACGCATGGATGGAACGTATTCGTCGATGATACTTTCGGCCTTAAGCCGGACATTTGGGGAACGGTGATCGCCATGGTGCTCATGTTGGGAGCGCTCGTTGTGGTACCTTTTGTGGACCGCGAAGAAAAAGAACCGACAAGTTTCAAAGAAGCATTCGACTGGCATAAGCGCAAGTGGGCTTTTCTCGCCATAACGTTATTCTGGGTAGTTATGATTCTGGGAATTGTTCAGAACATCGTCGCGGGACCAGGATAAGCGAAAAAAGATGGCCGTCGTGGTCCTCTCTGGATTTGAACCGGAATCAAAATCAAAAAATGGGGTTTATCATCGTGCATGCCCAACAGCCATATCCCTGTCGTCGCACAAAGTTGCTTGCGGAAATCATTGTGAATACCTTATACTGAAACGCAGCAATCACATACGTACGGCCAGGGAGGCGATGATGTCAGAAGAGGAACGCATCCGACATTTTATGGAAGCGGCGATTGCACTCTCGCTTGCGGGCATGCACGATAACAAGGGCGGACCTTTCGGCGCGATAGTGGTCAAAAACGACAAGATCATAGGCTGCGGATGCAATCAAGTCACTTCCGGCAACGATCCCACCGCCCACGCGGAAATCGTAGCCATCCGCGATGCATGTAACAATCTCGGCAGCTTTGATCTGACGGGGTGCGAGCTTTACACAAGCTGCGAACCTTGCCCGATGTGCCTCGGCGCCATCTACTGGGCCAGGCCCAAAACGGTCTACTACGCCAACACGAGAGACGATGCAGCGGCGATCGGATTCGATGATCAATTCATTTACAGCGAGATGACGAAATCACTGGCCGAGAGAAAATATCCTCTGGTCAGGGTTGATTGCGCAAACGCGCTTGAACCATTCAGAGAATGGCGGGAAAAAGCCGACAAGGCTTGCTACTGATTTCGGGCAATCGGTATTCACGGGCTCTAACCAGAGCCCGTTTACATTTAATACGAACGGGCATCATCGCCCTCAAGGATTCGAACTTTTTCGAGCCCGGGTAGCGCCGCCCTCAGATGACCCAAAGCTTCTTTCGAAGACATCCAGAAATTACGTAGCCGGGGTGGAAATCCCACGCGCACCCCGATCCAGAAGCTATCATAAGCACCTTATTGTTTTTTGTGCTTTAATAATACAAGGTTTTCGCCGATTGATAATCTAGGGAGGGCTCAATGAAAGAATTCAACCGCGATACGGTTCTTGCGAGAATGGAGTCTCTCCGCGGACCGGCCGGAGGCTTTGTTGCAGCGCCGACTTCCGATTACTGGGCAGTGTGGTTGCGCGATCATCTCTACGCGACCTACAGCTACTACTATCTCGGCCAATCCTGCTTCGGGAAACTCGTACAGGGTATGCACGTTGCGTTCGATATCTTCAAGCAGTACCGGGACAAACTCATCGACCTTCCCGAAGGGAACCCAAAAGCCAGCGACTTCGTGCACGCAAAATTCGACGCAGACACGCTGAAAGAGATCACC
>JBGPES010000091.1:0-4423 GCA_041482935.1 Minisyncoccia bacterium
ATTTTCCCGCAATCCAGAATCCATGTGTCCCCTTAATTCTTCGCCTTTTCCAAGGCGGCGGGCAGCGTCATGCTAAAAGTACTCCCCGCGCCCACCTCGCTTTTTTCGAGTGCTACCGAACCATCCATTGCCTCCGCGAGCAACTTATTGATATATAATCCCAATCCGCTGCCATATTCACGGCTATGGATAAAATGCTCTCCAATCGTTTGAAGCTTTTGGAAAAGATATGCCTGGGTCTCGGGCTTGATGCCGACACCCGTGTCAGAGAAAAGAACTTTGATAGAAGAATCTTCGCGCCCTATTGAAACCGTCACGCCGCCATGTTCAGTATACTGAAGGGCATTCGCGATAAAATTTATGATTATTTCCTTGAGCCGCTCGCGATCCGCGATCACCTTGAATGAATCGGGCTCCGGAAAATCGAGTTTGAGATATAAATGCTTCGCTTCCGCCTTCCCCTTAAAATCGGCGACGGTTTCCTTGAGGAGCGCCGGCACATCGATTGTTTCCGGCTTGAACCGAAGCTTGCCCTGTTCAAGATTGATCACATCGAGGAAGTCATTCACGATATCCATGAGCCGGGTGCTGTTGTTATATACCGTGGTAAGCATTTTTTTGTCGTCTTCGCTGAAATTCTTGCTCGTTTCCGACGCCAAGATGAGCTCGGCGTTCCCCCTGATGATCGTAAGCGGCGTGCGCATCTCGTGCGAGGCAATGGCGAGAAACTCATCCTTCGAGCGCTCGAGGGCCTTTGAGGCGGTGATATCTTCAATAAGCATCACAGAGCCCACCACCGCTTCGCGGTCTTCAGTTAAAATAATGGGGGAAATGAATATTCTGAGGAACTTATCTCCGAAAGGGAGGTCATCCACCTTAATCGGTATTTTTTGCGAGATACTTTCCTCGACCGAGGCGGCGAGATCAAACTTCGTCCGAAAATGCCTGATGATATCTCCCAGATTCATGTCGTGATCGGAAAGGCCCAAAAGGCTTGCGGCAACGGCGTTCTTGAAGATGATCATGTGGCACACATCCGAGAGAACGATGCCGACCGAAAGGCCGGAAAGAGAAGCGATGAGTCTCGCCCGCTCTTCCGCGAGCGCGCGCGTTTTCCATTTAACCTCGGAGTCGATCTTGGTTTTTTCTTCGTTAAGCGAGACGAGGATCTCCTCCCTCATTTCGCGCGATTCTTGCAGGGCTTGCGTCCGTTTTTCGATGAGCGCTTGGTTTTTCTCGTTGATATTCTGATAAAAATATACGAGGAGAGAAACCGCAAGCAGGCTCAGCCACAACTGTTGGACGGTTGTGTAGGGGAACGGCAATTCGGTGCCCAGCACAAGATGGAATATGAATGCGGCGAACGACAATGCGTACAATCCGCCGACCCACCATGCCCCGCGCCGCGCACCCTTCAAAAAGAATGCGAGGGTGGGGAAAGTATAGAACCAAAAAATACCCGTCCCCTCAATGCCTCCGGTAAAAAACAACGAGAGCAACAGAACATACATGAGGACCAATACAAAAGAAGAACTTTTTTCGATATCCCCGGAACGGCGCAAAAAAATAAGATTCACCGCGGCGAGCATTCCGCCTCCGATCTCGAAAAATGCAGGGCTGTAATTGTGCAGTACGATATTATACGGACCAAAGATAAGGCAGCTTACAATGCCGACGAGGGAAAAAAAATAAATAAATTTGATCCGCCGCGAAACGGCGGCCACTCCTCCGTCCTCCCGCTCCAAAACGGCTTCTTTCTGTATATCTGCCGCGTGTTGTGCCATAGAAGTACGTATAAAAGATTAATCCTGGACGACGAGATTTACTTTGAATTTTCCCGGCTCAAGTTCCGGTTCGAGTACGAGAAAAAATTTTTTTCTGCGGTCTTCGGCGCGGAATGGCAATTGATTTTGCCGTATGAAAAAATCGATGAGCTCCTCGCCATCGAACCGCCCGGGGTCGAGGCTTATCTGGTACGTTTTCCCCGCCAATCCCAACACCAGCTTGACCCTCCGCACGATCTCAACGAGCGGCAATGTCCCCTGCACTACAAAGTCATCAACGCCCGAACGCCTTGCTTGCAGCCGGTCTTCCGGCCGCCCCCGATGGGAAAAGATCACGACCGGCATGCTTTTCAATTTTTCATCGGCCTGCAATTTTTCTATCAGCTGAAATCCTGTCATCCGCGGCATAATGATGCCGGTGAACAAAAGATCGGGGAGCTTCCCTTTTTGGAACATATCCCATGCCTCCTGCCCGTCATTGAATATTTCTACCTCAAACCCCCCTTCCCTAAAGGTTTCCGCGTAGATCTTCGCAAGATTCGCGTCATCGTCAACCACCCATATCTTTTTATTAAGCGCCGCCATTCTTTATATAGTAACAATTATCGCCGGGGCAATAAACATAGCCCGCTTCGGCCCGAATGATGATAAAATGAATGAAGCATTCCGAAAGAGGGATAAAACGATGGCTCCCCCTAAAAAGCGCCTTGAGGAAGTAGTGGCGGTGCTCGATATATGGCACGTTATCGGCCGCCGCGATGGTGGCATATGCCGACAAGATCATCTTGTACCTTGCAAACAAAAGGTCGGTATCTGCCCACATTCTTGTCCGGATTATAAAGGTGAAGAATCCGGATGAAGCGTACGACGAAACCGCTCTGCACGACTACCTTGCCATCATGCGCAACGTCGAGGAGCTCGACTGTCCGATCTCGAATACCGATGAACGGTCGAGATGCGCAGCGAGCGATGCCGTTCACTACCTGGCATCACTCTCCCTCCCCGGGCCGAACGAATTTCCCGTCACTATTTTCTGCAATAAAAGCGACCGCTTCCTTATCTGGCTTCTCGCAGCCAACCGGCTCAAACGAAAATTCCGGATCGTGGCATGCGATGTATTCCGGGAATCGATATTCCGGCGCATCCCGCGCATTTTTTTCGAAGCATGCGCGAGCATAAGCTCCCACAAAAAATAATCCCCCACCCATTGTGTAGGTGGGGGATTTTCTAGTCCTTGATCTTTATCCGGAAAAAATGTTTCTTGCCGATTTTTTCCTGCTCGCCGCCCTTGAGCTTCAGGCTCTCCAACTTCAAATTCGGATCTTTTAAAACCTTACCGCCTATCTCAAGCGCGCCTTGCTCAACCAAACGCCGCGCCTCACTATTGCTTTTCGCCACTCCGGAATCACGCACTAAAGTAGCCACGGTGCCAGAAGATAGCATTTCAAGAGATACTTCGTGAAAGGGCAAATCTTCGGGCATTTCTTTTTTCGAAAATACTTTATTGAATTCTTCGCGCGCAGCGGCCGCAGCTTTTTCGCCGTGATACAATTTTACGATTTCATATCCGAGCTGCGCCTTGAGATCGCGCGGCCCCATTTCTTTTTCTAATTTCTTGATCTCGCTTTCCTGCAAATCCGTGCAAAGGAGAAAATACGAGTGCATCAATGCATCCGGCACGGACATCGTCTTCCCGAACATCTGATCGGCACTTTCATTGAGACCAATATAATTGCCTATGCTCTTCGACATTTTCTTTTCGCCGTCCAATCCTACGAGAAGCGGCACCGTAAGCACGTCCTGTGGCGAAAGGCCAAGCCGCTCCATAAGCGTCCGCCCCGTGAGTAAGTTGAAAATCTGGTCGGATCCCCCACACTCGATATCGGCTTTGATAGCCACGGAATCATACGCCTGCATGAGCGGGTACAGTAATTCGTGAAGCCGGACAGATTCATGTGCGGCAATCCGCTTTGAAAAATCTCCGCGCTCCAAAATCTGCTGCGCGCTCAATAAAGAAAGCAGCTTCATGAGCTCCGGGATGCTCATTTTTTTTAGCCATTCCCCGTTGTAGCGGATCTCGGTTTTTTTTATGTCGATGATCTTCGCCGCCTGGCTCAAATAATTTTTCATATTCTCATTAACCTCCGCCTCGGTAAGGGGCGGGCGCGTTTTCACCTTCCCTGAAGGATCTCCAATCTGTGCCGTAAAATCCCCAATGATAAGTACGATCTGATGCCCCAAATCCTGAAATGCCTTGAGTTTCTTGAGCACGACCGCGTGCCCCAAATGCAGATCGGGCGAGGTCGGATCGATGCCCAGCTTCACGCGCAATTTCTTGCCGCCTCGGAGCGCCTCTTTGAGATGCTTTTTCTCAATCGCCTCTTCAACGTTACGGCTTAAAAGATCATCTATTTTTTCTTCGTTCGTCTGCATAAGCCAATTTTAGCAAACGCCTTGACTTAAAACAAATATTTTCCTACTATAAGCAACGGCATCTAACCCCAGTATACGAGGAGAGATTGATGAAAAACATGCAGGATGTGTTCCAATTCTTTACGGAGGAACTTTCTCCGGAAATAAGAAATCCCGTGCTGCCGGCGCTCATTGACCGACGCGTTCTGTTGGGCAAGGGGCATTGG
>JBGPES010000092.1:0-4365 GCA_041482935.1 Minisyncoccia bacterium
AAACGCTTTTATGGCCAAGATTTTTGGCTAATTTTGCAGCATTGATAACGCCCCAGGCATAGCTTGGCTTATAAAACGCATCGAATTTCTCCCTTAATTCTAAGCTGCCGAATGGAAGTTTTCGCCAGATGTGCTTTACGGCAATTCCTGGATTAAGAAGTATTTTCAACACGCGCTCGAAATTTCTTTCCAACATAATTTTAATTTGGTTTTACAATCATTCCCTGCGTCGTCGGGAGCGCTAAAATCGAAACTCCCTTCGATCGGGCCCACATGTTCCAGGCGTATCGCTGTTCTTTTTGCCCGAAGATATTGTAATCGCACAGAAGCACTATCCCTCCGGGGCTCAGCTTATCCCAAAAGAAATCTATGGCGGCCATTTCCGGTTCCGCGGCATTCATGTCAATATGGACATATGCGAATTTCTTGCCCTTAATCTGCGCTAACGCTTCGGGGACGCGCCCCTTGATCACTTTCACGTTCTGGAATGGAGCGAATACACCCTTGGTCTCTTCGTAACAATTGCCATATCCCTCTTCTGGACCGAACATGTCTACGAGATAAAACGTTTTTTTGAGTTCTTTGAAATTGATATATTCTATTATCGTCCTCGAAAGAAGCCCGCGATTTGTTCCGCATTCTGCAAAATCTCCTTCGATATGTTTCGCATGATCGGCTGTCCAGCACCCGACATAAGAACGCCAGTTGCCGCCCCACGTCGGAAGTTCCTGCTTGCACTCTTTGATCGCGTTATCCCGGCTATGCGTGTACCGGGGATCCTGCATAAACTCACAGGCGGCGCCGGTGGTGAGCCCGCTCTCATGATACTGCACTTCCCACTTGGCCAGTTTCAGGCTCCAATGGTCCCTTACTGCCCGATACGGATTGCCGATAATGATATCTACTAATTTATAACTTTTGAGCTTATTCTTAAATCTTCTGAATTTTGTTGTTTGCATATTTTCGTTTTCTTAATATAACACAGATACCCCATCACAACCAGTAAGCCACGAAGAACCCGGGTGCCCGGGGCAGCATCGCTCACGCACAGACAGAGAGGCGTATCCCTATTTCGTCGTACGGCGCAGGGTGTAGATATCACTATTCGTTATCTTCTCAATTCGTTCCTTATCCCAATTTTTCCAGTCGTCCCATTTCGCACTCACCACCTTCCCCGTGAGGCCATCCGAGGCATTTGACGCCAAAAACACACAGAGCTCTGCTGCCTTTTCGGGCGGGGTCCCGCCTTCTTCTTTTTGTTGAAGTAACTTTTTATATTGTTCTGTGCCAACCGCCTTCTCTCCGGCGGCGAGGGCGTCGTCCAAAAATTTGGTATTGACCGGACCGGGGGCAATGGCGTTCACGTCTATGCGGCCATCCTTGAGCTCCGCGGCAACGGTTTCCGTAAGGCGCGCAACGGCGCCCTTCGAAGCGCTGTAGGCGCTGAAGCGCGGCAAGGGGCCGTCGCCGCCGCCGCCGAAATTGATGATCTTCCCATATCCGTTCTTGCGCATGATCGGCGCGACGGCCTGTATCATTTTGAATATTCCGAAAACATTGACGTCAAAAGTTTTTTTCCATGCGTCAAAGTCGATCCCCTCCAGGGGTCCGATCGGACCAAAAATACCTGCCGCATTCACGAGGACATCCGGTTCTCCAAACACGCGGATCATTGTCTTGAGGAGGATAGCAACGTCGTTCGGCGAGGAAACATCCGCACGGCATATATCAACTTGGTCAAAATTCTTCTTAAATTCTTTTTTCGCGGCCAGAAGTTCTTCTTCGGAGCGCGCGACAAGCATTACCCTCGCTCCTTCCCGCAAAAACGCTAAAGCAACCGCTTTACCTATACCGCGGCTGCCTCCGGTGATCAACGCTGTTTTATTTTTTAGTATCATTTTTACTCCCTGGTCCCCAAAAAATATCAAGCGGCGAGCTCCCGCACGACTTTCCCGTAATCAAGCTGCATGAGGCTGGAAACGGGGCTGAACCAGTTATCCGTAGGTTCGGATGTTATAACGATATCTTGAACGCCCATTTTTCGCGCTTCGGCGAGGAGCGAAAAGCAGGACAAATTCTGGCTCTGGCTGTCGTCCATCACAACCAACTTCTTCGTCTTGCGCGCGTTCGCGAGAATGGGCGCCCAATCAATGGGGGTCATGTAGTTCACATTGAACACTGACGCCTTCCTGCCTGCTTTTTCGAGTTCGAGTCCAAGCTTCCAACCATACGGAAAAGAAAAATTGAAGCATACGATGGTGGCATCGTGACCCTCCTTATACTGCACAAACTTCATATCTTTATCGGCGAACACTGGCGTGCCCGGATCAAGGATCTCCTCCTTTAAAAGCCGGTGGCTTACTCCGATGATCCTAAATCCAGGTGCCGTGAAATGCCTGGCGATAATGTGCTCCGCGTCATATTTGTTCGTGATCGTGAACCCTTGGACCCTCGCCATCGAACAAAAATCGGCGAAATTATTGGAGCTTGAATGCGGACCTTGATTCGCGACATCCACGACCGTCGGAAGTATCGTGAACGAACCCTTCGCATGTCCGCCGTTTCGAATGATATTGTAGGTATTCACGATCTGATCGATCCCCAGCAAAAGGAAATCAAGCTGCTTCATAAAAAACGCCGCAGCCCCTCCCCCAATCATAATGCCGAATCCAAACCCAACGAGTGAATTCTCACTATTCGTCGTATTGATCATTTTACTTTTTCCCTTCACTGACACATCGAGACCCCTTGTAATGCCGCCGATGCGCGATCCCTCGGTCACATTCTGACCAAATAACACAATTCCGTCGTGCGAAACGACAATTTTTTTGATGATCGAATTAATGTATTCTGCGTATTTCATATTAAGCGAGTTCCTTTTCAAGTGCCGCACGTTGTGTACGTGCGATCTCCTCTACGACTGACTTTTTAAAATGCCCTGCGAGCACAAAAACCGGGTCCTCGATGCCCTCTTTGATTATCGGTCCGTTATCCAGGGATACCCCGGGAGACGCTCCCATGTGGGGGTGAATTATTTCCCCGCCGGGATTTTCCGGAGTTTTCATTGTGAATTTATCGAGTGTGAGCACATTTACCTCCACACATACCGGCACGCTGTTCTTGATCGAGAACTTTCTTAGATCTTTTAACGCATCAATATAGAGGTAGGGGTCGTTGCCCTCAAGGTGGGCGTAGTGGATATCTAAAGATTCCGCAAAAAGCGAAAGGTCGATGGGGCAACGGCGCTGTTCAATCCTCGTCGCCATCGACCATTCGTTGTTCTCTATGAGAAAGATCACGGGGAGGTTCATACTTCGCGCCATAAGCATGCTCTCATAGAACGATCCTTCCTCGATGGATCAATCACCCCCCATAACGATCGTCGCGTTCTTTTTTTCAAACACTTTTGCCGCCATAGCGATGCCCACCGCAACAGGAAATTGATTACCGAGAATACTCGAGGTATACACAATTCCCCGCTCGGGATTCAGAAGATTCATGGAACCCGAATGGCCGCCGTTCTGTCCGGTGGGTTTCAGCAAGTATTCATTGAGAATAGGACGAAGATTAACCGCACGCGCGAGATTGAATGCGATATTGCGGTGCGTAGGGAGGAGGCTATCACCCTTCTCCATGGTTTCGCTCACCGCTACGGCGACCGCCTCGTGACCAAAGGCAAGGTGGAGTGGGATCTTGAACTTTCCCGCCTTATGCTCTTCATTCACGATCATCTGGCTTACGCGCACGCGGATCACTTCCTCGGCGATTTTTTGTTTATCGTTTCCCATATGTTAAGACTGGATTTCGGGCTAAATCTTTAGATATACGGCTCAATTGTCTTCAAACCCTCTTCAAGGCCGATCTGCGGCTCCCAGCCTAAAAGTTCTTTCGCTTTTTTATTGGAAATATTCCTTGCGACGACATCCGAGGGATTCTTCTCGGCAATCACCACTTTCTTATTGCACATTTTCTCGACGCCATGAACAATATCTTCGAGTGTGATAAGTTTGTCTCCCGCGAGATTTATGATCTGGAAATCTTTCCTGCCGAACGCAGCGCGGATGCCTCGCACGGTGTCTTGCAAGTGCGTGTAGCAACGGCCCGACCTGCGGGAACCCGAAAACGTCACGGTGTCGTTCTTCTTCGCATCGCTTGCGACCCCCTCGAGCGACCCGAAATTCGCGGAACGGATCCCATAGATGATGGCGAAACGAAGGATCGTAACCGGCATGAAATCCCCGCGCAAATATTCCTGCCGCAGATTCGCCTCACTCACAAGCTTTGAAAGCGCGTATTCGGAGGTATGCCCCGCGATATCGATAAGCGAATCCTCGTTCTTTTCTTCGCCCTCCGCGAACTTCTCAT
>JBGPES010000093.1:0-4263 GCA_041482935.1 Minisyncoccia bacterium
CCCGGCATCGCGCAAAAATTTTCGAAATATCTGAAACGGCTCGGCATCGACGACATCCGAAGTCTTCTCTGGCACTTCCCGACGCGCTACGAAGATTTTTCGCAGATCCGCCGCATCGCCGATCTTGAACCGGGCGAACAATCGACGATTCAGGGAACCGTCGAGGAAATAAATCTCCGCCGTACGTGGCGGAGAAACTACACGATCGTTGAGGCCATCCTCTCCGATGAATCCGGCAGCATCCGCGCCATATGGTTCAACCAGCCGTACGTGGCGCACACTCTGCGCGTGGGACGCGAGGCGAACTTTGCCGGAAAAGTTTCTCTTTCCCAGGAAGGCGAACTGTATCTTAGTCATCCCGCATACGAAATCTTGACGTACCAAACGGTGAACGTTGAAACAAAACACACGGCGCGCCTCGTTCCCATCTATCCCGAAACCCGCGGCCTTACTTCGAAGGGTTTGCGCTTCCTGATCCAGCCGATTTTGAAAAACGTCGAAGAGGTTCCCGAGTGGATCCCCGAGGAGGTCCTCAAAGGAAACGGCTTGCCCGAGGTGAACCGCGCGCTCGAAACGATCCATTTTCCGAAAACGATCGAGGATGCCGAAGAAGCACGGAAACGCTTTGCCTTCGAAGACCTGTTCCTGCTCCAGCTTATGAACGCGGAGCAAAAAATAAAACTGGCGCAGGAAAAGGCGTATTCGATAACGACCGATATTGAACGGCTGAAGATGTTTCTCACGAAACTGCCGTTCGAGCTCACCGCGTCGCAAAAAACATCCCTCTGGGAAATTATAAAAGATATCGGAAAGCCCGAGCCGATGAACCGCCTGCTCCAGGGAGACGTAGGCTCCGGAAAAACGGTGGTCGCCGCGCTTGCCGCGATCATCGCCGCGGAAAATAATTTCCAAACGGCATTCATGGCACCCACCGAAATTCTCGCGCGCCAGCATTTCGAAACCCTCAAGAATCTTCTCCTTCGCCTCAACGTTCCCATCCGCGCGGCATTCATCGCCTCAAGCGGCGCAAAAATCGTCGACGAAGACGGCCTCGAAGCAGTGGTGTCAAAACAGAAGGCGCGGGAAGGAATTGAATCCGGCGAGATCAAAATAGCGATCGGCACGCACGCCCTGATCGCCTCTTCGGCCAAAGAACCGGCAACGGCATTCCACAATCTGGCATTCGTGATCGTCGACGAACAGCATCGTTTCGGCGTCGCTCAGCGCGCCGCGCTCCTGCAACAAACGTACAAACCGCATTTTCTCTCGATGTCGGCCACGCCCATTCCCCGCACGCTCATGCTCACGGTGTTCGGCAATTTGGATATTTCGACCATCAACGAATTGCCCGCCGGCCGGAAACACATCGAAACGAAAGTCGTGCCTCCCGCAGAAAGGACGGAAACCTATCAATTCATCCGCGAAGAGATCAAGAAAGGCCGGCAGGCATTCGTCATCTGCCCACGCATTGATCCGGGAAATGCCGTGGAAACTCCGATCAAATCCCGGGAGCTTAAAAAGATGGAATTGAAATCGGTAAAGGAGGAATATGAAAAATTATCCAAAACCATATTCCCGGACTTCAAAGTGGGAATTCTTCATGGCCAGCTGAGGCCGAAGGAAAAGGAAAAAAACATGGCGGATTTCGCCGAAGGCAGGACCGACCTCCTCGTCTCGACCTCCGTCGTCGAAGTGGGCGTCGACATCAAAAACGCCTCGATTATGATGATCGAGGGATCGGATCGATTCGGACTCGCCCAGCTCTACCAATTCCGCGGACGTGTGGGCCGCGGAGAGCATCAATCTTATTGCTTCCTGCTCACGGAATCCAAAGGTGAAACGACGAAAGAACGCCTCAAAGCCATTATCGAGGCAAAGAACGGTTTCGAGCTCGCCGAGAAGGATCTGGCAATTCGAGGACCAGGAGAATTCTTGGGAGAATCGCAGACCGGATTGCCGGACATTGCCATGAGGAATCTTCAAAATATGGAACTGGTAAAAGCGAGCCGCGAAGCGGCCCTCAAGATCGTAAAAGCCGATCCCGCGCTCAAAAAACACGAGGCGCTTAAAGCGACACTACAGGCCTTCGAGAGAAAGCTTCACCTCGAATAATCAATAAATCTTAAACCAAATATAGGCATCAGCGGCGTTCTTCACGCACACTTGGACGGTATCGGTCGCTTGGCTCGCCGATTGTATGACCCAAAACGTGCCGCGCTGAGTCGCATCGCATGTGGGTTGGGCAGTCGTCGTATTGATTCTCCATCCTCCGTTAATTTCGAGCGTCTGCTGGGAACTCGAAACCCCGATACCGACGTTCGCGCCGTTGAAATAAATGAGGTTATTGATCGATCGCCAGGCGGTACTGTTTCCCAGATCATACGACGCCGTCGAAGAAGGGATCACTGCGGAATCAAGATAGAGGGTGCTCGTCGAAAGTGAAGCGTTCGCCATCGTAAAGATTTTTATCTTTCCCGAAAAAAATGCGAGGGAAAAAACCATAAGGAGGCATGCGGCCGCAAAAAAACAAATATAAATTTTTTTGGGAAGCAGCGATTTATTTTTTGGGGGCGATACATCCATATATTATGCCGTTACGCGGTGATCCGGATTGTTTTAATAAATAGCATTCCAGATATAAGCGTCGGCGGCGTTCTTCACGCATACTACCACGCCATCTTTCGTACCGTTCGGCGATTCCACTACCCAGAACGTTCCGCGCTGGACCGCTGCACACGTGGGAGATGCGTTCGAGGTGTTGAGCCGCACACCGCCGTTCACTTCGAGCGTCTGGCCCGGAGTGGAAATGCCGATGCCGACATTCGCATTGTTACTGCTGAAATAGATCTCGCTGTTCACCGAACGCCACGCTTGGGACGAAACTCCCAGATCATACGTATTGTTTGCCGCGGGAATAACGTTGAAATCGAATGTTGCCGCCGAAGCGCGCGTAAGCGATGTCTCAAGGGACTGCACAACGCCCTGCTGGAGACTGCCGGTATTGTACGTCATGGTAAAAGCAACCCCCACCGAATCATGACCCGGAGGATTCGCGTGCTTCGTGAACAATAGCGAAGATACGTTTACCTTGGCCGAAGTAAGAGCCTGAAGCGTCCCCGTCGACGTTTGCTGAAGATACACCGTGTTCCCTTGAAGCGTAATGAACGTGGGGTCGTAGGCAGTGTTGGCCACTCTCAACTTCAACGTGCTCGTAGGAGTATCGTTATAGAGCTGCACCACGCTTGCCTGGGCAATATAGTACTGAAGGGTTTGGAGCAGGGATTGGCTTTGCTGATTCACTTCGGCCGCGCCAGTCTGCCGCACCTGTACCCGCGTGATCGTAACCAAAACGGTGATGAGCGACGTCATGATCAGCACGAAGATGGCCGCAAATATCAAAACCTCAATAAGCGTAAAACCGGACTTGCGATTTGCACCTGATAAAATACGACTCATAATTTTTATTATACCATTTCAACAATATCCTGAATTGCCTCTGGTCATTCCTCATGCGTCGTGAGTCTTCCTGTGTTTCGGCGTTACCCAAAAGCCCAGCCGGAATTTTCCGCCAAGCATAAGCCTGGTTTGCGCTTCAAGGCCGGGAAACGCGCCGAAAACAATGAGCGTTACGGGCATCAAAACCCATTGGAAAAAATAAACGATGTGGTGGCGCATGCGGAACCACTTCGGTTTTGCGGGCAACAGAAGAATTCCCAGTATCGCCGAGCTTACGATGCCAAGCATGGAAAATGAGACGATGGCGCGCGTAATCTTCGGCAAGCCGTACGACAAAAGCGTGCCGTTGAAATGACGTCCGCCAAGCGTTACCGGAAGCCACCCCAACGCAAAGATCATCAGCGAATTCGTGGCCCACGAATGGAATCCTTCGAGCGCGTTCCACGTCCAGTACCATTTCTTTTTTTTAGGGATCAAAGGGTCTTTTCTGAAACCATCGAGCATGTAGGGAATATTTTCACAGCCCCAGCCCCATCTCCTCTGTTGCCTGTAAATATTTTTCATCGTGCCCCAAAACGTCTGCGCCACGTTCGCATCCATCGAAACCGGATAGTGCAAGGGCTCAACGCGAAAATCACCGTGATAGCGAAAATATCCCTGCCAGAATACCCTGGAATCTTCGGAAACTATGTTCGTGTGCCAAAATCCCATATCGAGAAGCGCGCGAAAAGGGATCGATTGCGATGAAAACGATGTCAGCCGCTCGGGCCGCGACTGTTGCATCATCTGCCAGAAGGTCGCCGAAAA
>JBGPES010000094.1:0-4188 GCA_041482935.1 Minisyncoccia bacterium
ATATGGAGTACCTCGAATACATTGCTTGCTGGATTGTATTATTCACCAAGCTCAGCCTTCTGCGAACAGAGTTTTCAGAGCAGCTCGCTCGGTTTTCGGTGTTTCAGGTGTTCGTACGCGGGCGGAAGGACGATCCGGCCGGCCGAGGAACGCTGGAGGAATCCCAAGGTCATTAAGTACGGTTCATAGATATCCTCGATCACGCCCTTCTCTTCGGAGAGCGCTGCGGATAGGGTGTTGATGCCTACCGGACCGCCGTTAAATTTATTGATAATGATCTCGAGGAGCCGCCTGTCCTGGTTCTCGAGGCCCAACTCATCGATCTCGAGCATCTCAAGGGCTTTCCGCGCAATGGCTTCGTCAATGAGCGCCTTATCCTGCACTTCGGCGTAATCGCGCGCGCGCTTCAGAAGCCGGTTCGCCACCCGCGGCGTACCGCGCGATGCCTTGGCCAAAATTTCGACGGCTTCCGGAGTTATCTTTATATTCAAAAGTTTCGCGGAACGGGCAATAATCTTTTTTATATCCGACGCATCGTAATAATTGAGGCGGAGGGTGGCCCCGAATCGGGATCGCAGGGGCTGGGAGAGCAGGTTTTCGCGCGTTGTCGCGGCAATAAGGGTGAATGCCGGGAGATCAAGGCTTAGTGTCCGGGCGCTTGGCCCTTTTCCGACCACCAAATGAAGTTTCCGCGACTCCATGGCAGGATAGAGCACCTCTTCGATCAAGGGATTGATGCGATGCGCTTCGTCGATGAATAAAACTTCTCCTGGCTCGAGGTTCGTAAGTACCGCCGCGAGATCTCCGGCCTTCTCGAGCGCGGGACCGGAGGTGGTCTTCACCGAAGCTCCAAGCTCGTGGGAAACCAGATACGCAAGCGTCGTCTTCCCAAGACCGGCGGGTCCCGAGAAAAGTATGTGGTCGGCGGACTCGTTCCTTTTTTTTGCGGCATCGATAAGAACGCGCAGATTATTCTTTATTTTTTCCTGGCCGACATATTCATCCCACTTCGCGGGCCGAAGCGTCTGATCGACGTTCTGATCTTCGCGGTTTTCGATGTTATTGTTCTTCTTCATATGATTTTCGTGAAATCCATGGCATCGCGAAGCCCCGAAAACCCTTACGTTATGAGGCTTGACAAACGATTATTTTTATGCTAACATATCCTCAGATTCAATGATTTGATAGCTTCTTCAAATCTGGGGGCGGGAATGGGTTCTAGACTTTTAGGATGGATTGGTTTCGGCGAATCCACTCCTCGAAATCATTCTAACCTCTTTTCGTTTACCGAGAAGAGACACACAACTTCCTTCCAAGGATTTTGCCCCCAGGTTTGAGGAAACTACCTAACTTAGCCGTTAGCTCTGCGGCTCTTTGGCTCGTTAGCAGAAAATATGTTTCTCTGTCTGCTTAAAAGCTAAACGGTGAAATCGTTTTGAATTCGATTTCGCCGCTAAAGAGCTGCCGAGCTGCATTTTATTGCCACCCTATCTTTCCGGTCACGGATTCCACTTCGCTAAAACTCGATTGCCCCCGCAGTACTTTTAAGATGCCGTCTTCTTGCATCGTAACTATTCCCTGCTCATTTGCCAACTTTCTCAGAGAAACTTCTGACGCTTCTTTGAGGATGGTTTCTTCGAGCTTCCCCCCCCCTTCCAAAAATTCAAAAATTGCCGTCCGACCTTTATAGCCGAAATGGTTGCACGCATCACAACCCACCGCTTCGAAAATGGCGTACTTTTCGTATTTTGATCGGTCTACTCTTTTGGGTAGGTCGTCCAAAAATTTCTTGATCTTCTCTTTTGTTTCGGCGCCGGGCTCCACCGGTTTTTTGCAATCGGGACAAAGTTTCCGGATGAGACGCTGAGCAATGACAAGATTCAGGGCCGGTCCGATACTCACCGGCTTCACGCCAAGATTTATGAGCCTGGGAACCGCGCCTACTGCGTCGTTCGTATGAAGCGTCGAAAGCACGAGATGGCCCGTAAGCGACGCCTGGAGAGCGATGTCCGCGGTTTCCAGATCCCTTATCTCGCCCACGAATACAACGTCCGGATCTTGGCGGACGATAGCCTTGAGTCCGTTCGCGAACGTATATCCGGATTCGGCATCCACCTGAGTCTGCTCAACCCCCTCGAAGCGATATTCTATGGGATCTTCGAGCGTGATAATTTTGATTTCGGAATTGTTGATATAACGGAGAAAGGCATAGATCGTGGTTGTTTTTCCCGAACCCGTGGGTCCCGTATTGAGGATAAGTCCGTTCGGTTTGTTCACCTGCCTCTCGACGATCGCAAGGTCGTCGTCCCTTAAATCAAGACTCCTGAGTCCGATGCTTACGGCTTCCGGATCCAAGATTCTCATCACTACGTTTTCGCCGAATTCGGAAGGGATGATCGAAACCCTCACCTCGATTTCTTTCCGGCCGAGGCCAATGGTAAACCGTCCATCCTGCGAAGCATCTCTTATGTTTATTTTGAGGCCGGAAATAAGTTTCAAGCGTGCAATAAGCGTGGTGTAGTTTTTGAGAGGCACTTCATTAAACGCGTCGTGGAGCAATCCGTCCACGCGCAACCTGATCTTTGCGGATTTCTCTCCGCACTCCAGGTGGACATCGGACGCGCCGATGGAAAGCGCGCCTGCCAAAAATAATTCAATAACCGGAATCGGCGTGGTCTTTATAAAATCCAAACCTCTGAATTCTTCCCGAATCGCATCGAAGCTCGTGAGGCGGCGGACGAGCTCTTCGACCCGTTTCTCTTCTATTTTTACCCTTCCGGTGATGTCCTCCGCGTCGTTCTTCACAAACCTATAGAGCCGCCACGCTTGCTCAAGGCCGGCGAACGACGTTACAAAAATTTTTATTTCGTACTTCTTGGCTTCCAAGTCATTGATCGCTTTTTTTGTCGCCGGCAGCTCGGGATTCAAAGTCGCAACGGCGACTTTCCGCGCCTTGATTTCTATGGCTGCAAGCTTGGCCTCGCGCGCAATAACCTCGGGGATGAGCTTCAACGCGTCAACTACTGCGGGAACCCTGGTAAGATCGACGTAGGGATGACCCAGTGTCTGGGCCAAGCGCTCTGCGGCGCGTTCTTCGCCCTCGCGCTTCAATCTTGCAAGCCTTATCTGGAGATCTGTTTGGTTTTGGGGTTCCATCCTATTTTTTAGATATGGGTATTGAGCGAAATCTTCGATTGGCGGATGAATCGCGTCTATGAAATGGAGCCCGCCCCTTGTGGCGTCTATTTAGTTTTGATTCTATCCTTAATTCCCTTGTTGTACAAGGTTTTTTGGGGATGCCGAAAAGCGATTGTGAGAATCCCGAAAGTTTATATAATAATGGCATGTCCGGACATTCCCATTGGGCGGGAATAAAACACAAAAAGGGGGCCGCCGACCAAAAGCGCGGCCGGGTGTTTTCGAAACTTTTGGCGGCGATCTCCGCAGCCGCAAAAACAGAATCAAACCCCGAGTTCAATCCGCGCCTTCGCACGGCGATCGAAACGGCAAAGGAAAACAAAGTCCCCGCTGAAAATATCGAGCGGGCGGTACAGCGCGCTTCGGAGCAGGGAATCAATCTCGAAGAGCTCGTGTTTGAGGCATACGGACCGGGAGGGACGGCAATACTCATCGAGGCAATCAGCGATAAAAAAAACCGAACGGTTCAGGAAATAAAACTCCTTTTGAATGAACTCGGCGGCAAATGGGCGGAGGGCGGCTCCGTGCGGTGGGCGTTCGATCTGTCGGCCGGCGGAAACGGAGGAGACCGAACTTGGACGGCAAAATTTCCGCAAGAAATCGGCGGGGAAGATAAAAATAAGTTGGGCGCCCTGCTCGCGGCCCTTGAGGAGCACGGCGACGTACAGAATGTGTATACGAACGCGGCTTGAGAATAGGGAATTTAGGATATAGGATATAGGATATTAGGAGGATGCGAGACCATGACTTCCTGTATCCTAAATTCCCATGATCATCCTAGGCATCGACCCGGGTACGAAGCGCATCGGCTACGGCGTGATTGAAGCGCGGGGCAATAAACTCGACTTCAAAGACGCCGGTATTTTGGAAATCAAAAGCGCCGATGAGCTTGGGGCGCTCCGGGAAACGAGAAATCAAATGGAGGCGCTTATTAAAAAATTCAAGCCGGGCATTCTCGCCGTCGAGAAGCTTTACTTCGTGAAAAACCAA
>JBGPES010000095.1:0-4140 GCA_041482935.1 Minisyncoccia bacterium
CATCGGCACGATTGATGCGGGATAATGGTTGTCTTTGACAGAAGAGGAGGTATGGCAAAAACAGAGCACGGCGGTATCGATAACGTCGGGCCGGAACTCAAACAAAAATCCGATGAACGGCGCAATCAAGTCGCGATGGCAATGGCGAAAGCTCATTTCACGGAACACTTCGCTGATATGGCAGGCGTCTATTCTCCGAGGTATCTCGGGAATTACGTCAAACAACTAGAGAAGTTGGGTATCAAAAACCTAACAGTCGAAGAAATGAGGCAATTCGTATTTTTCCTGTCTCAGGAAATGAACGCAGTGCACTCCTCATAAGCCAACGAATGGGGCCAGGTTGTCCGCTTGCAGACCTAAAAGGGTAATTGTACCTCCTTCGACTTCGGTCGGAGCAAGGGCAGAACAAGAACCTCTCCTCCCCCGTTTCGCACGATCCTGGCGCACGTGAAATATCGTGCGCCTTTTTTTTATTTCCTTTTTGGTTTTCCGAGCCACTCGCGGCGCAAAAAACCGAAGTGCGCCATGTCATAAAATTTGCCTTTGTAGAATATATGTTCGCGTCGTACGCCTTCCATGTTAAAGCCTAATTTTTTACACATTGCCAAAGAACGAGCATTATAACCGTACACGGTCGCCTCAATGCGATGAAGTTTCAGCTTGCCAAAACCGAACTTTAATATGGTTTCCATTGCATCGGTACCGTACCCCTTGCCCCAATAATTTTTGTCGCCTATCAAAATGCCGGCTTGTGCATGTTTATTTTCATCACTCTTATTGTGCAAATCCACCGACCCAATATGTATGCAGCCTTTCGTATCAATGGCAAACGCAATTTGGCTATGATTCCGAGGAAGTCCTTTAATCCACTTCTTCTCTTCTTGTAGTGTGATCCTTCTGCGAGTCGTAAATTTATTGACGGCGGAGTCGCGAAGCCAGCCCACAAATCGCGGCGCATCGCTCATCAGGAGCGGCCGCAAAATGGTTTTCTTGCCCCTAAGAATCATGCGGTTCTTTTTCTTCTTCTTTTAGGGCTTTCTCGAGTCCGATAATCACGACTGTCACAAGAATCGTGAGCACAAGAGCGTAAATAAATTTCGCCACGATCACATTCGCCTCCATGGGAAAAAGAATCTTGATGAAACTCGAGATCGCATCATTCCATGCCAAACCGACGACCAGCGCCAAACCGGCTGTTAACGATGCAAGAATCCTCTCGCGCACCTTACTATTTACCGCTTTCGCTTGTTTCTTTATTGTTGATTTGATGTCTGCCATTGCTTCTATTTTACAATTATTTTTTCGCAGACGAAAGGTGTGTTGATTTTTTTGAAAGCTCTTTAATTTCATCCCGCAAAAGGGCCGCGAGCTCGAAATCCAGATGCTTCGCCGCCTCACGCATTTCTCTTTCCTTTTCGGCGATCAATTTTTGCAAAGCGGTTTTCGATTTCGGCACCGGCCTCAATTCGAGCTTCAATATTTCGTCGACGTTGGGCAGGATGTCCGAGATTTTCTTGATAATCGTCGTTGGCGTTATGCCATGTTTCTCATTGTATTCAAGCTGGATTTTTCGCCGACGTTCGGTCTCGTACACGGCGCGTTCCATTGAACCCGTAATATGATCCGCATACATGAGAACCTCGCCCCTCACATTCCTCGATGCGCGTCCGATCGTTTGCACGAGCGAAGTTTCACTGCGCAGGAAACCTTCTTTGTCGGCATCAAGAATGGCAACAAGCGTTACCTCCGGCAAATCGAGCCCTTCACGCAGGAGGTTCACGCCCACAAGCACATCGATCTTTCCCCTGCGGAGATTCGTAAGAATCCTGATGCGATCAAGCGTCTTCACGTCGCTATGGAGATAGGTGACTTTCATTTTCTTTTCTTCAAGATATGCGGAAAGATCCTCGGCCATCTTCTTCGTGAGCGTGGTCACAAGCACCCGTTCCTTTTTCTTCACGCGATCTTCGATGCGCGGAATGAGATCGTCAATCTGCCCGCGCGCCGGTTTTATGGTGATCTTCGGGTCAACAAGCCCGGTAGGGCGGATGATCTGTTCGACGACCCCGTGTCCCGGCACGGGGCAAGTCTGCCTGCTTTTTTCCAGCTCATAGGCGCTTGGTGTCGCGGACGTATAGATCACTTGCCCGACGCGCGCACTGAATTCGGCGAATCGCAACGGACGGTTGTCAATAGCCGAAGGCAGGCGGAATCCATATTCCACAAGCGTTTTTTTTCGCGACGCATCGCCCTCGAACATTCCCCGGATCTGGGGCACGGTAATGTGCGATTCATCGATCACGGTTAAAAAATCAGGTCTGCCATCTTTTGTTCGTGGAAAATAATCAAGAAGCGTGTCCGGCGCCTCCCCCGCTTCGCGGCCGGAAAGATGCCGCGAATAGTTCTCGATGCCGTGGCAATAGCCGACCTCGCGCATCATGGCAACGTCGAATTTCGTGCGCCGTTCGAGCCGCTCCGCTTCCAAAAACTTTTTGTTCTTTTCAAAATATTTGAGCCGTTCTTTGAGCTCAGCCTGGATCGCGTTGATCGCCCGTTCGCGCTCCGGCGCCTCGGTAATAAAATGTTTCGCGGGCGCAATGAAGATCTCGGGAACCGTAGGCGTTATGCCCGGACGAAAACCCGTGACCGGATCCACCTCGTAGATTTTTTCGATCACGCCATGTTTGAGCTCAAAATTGTAGATTACTTCGCGGTCGGGCGGCATCACTTCCCAGTTATCGCCGCGCAAACGATACGTTCCACGCTTCAAATCGGCGGTTGTTCTTGTAAATTGCAGTTGGATAAGTTTTCTTGCGAATCCTTTGCGGTCGATTTTGTCGCCCGCCTTGAAATGAAAGATGTTCTGCGCGTAGACCTCGGGCGCTCCCAAACCGTAAATGCAGGAAACCGAGGCCACAACGATCACGTCCCGGCGCGTAAGAAGCGCGGTCGTCGCCGCGTGGCGAAGCTTATCGATCTCGTCGTTGATCATCGCTTCTTTATCTATATACGTATCGCTTGAAGGAATATAGGCCTCGGGCTGGTAATAGTCGTAATAGGAAACGAAATAATTCACGGCATTTTTCGGGAAAAGCTCGCGGAACTCGTTGCAAAGCTGGGCGGCCAACGTTTTATTGTGCGCGATGACAAGCGTCGGCTTATTGATCTCTGCGATTACATTCGCGACAGTAAAAGTCTTGCCGCTCCCCGTAACGCCCAAAAGCGTCTGGTGCTCGTATCCCTTCTGCAAACCCGAAACAAGCGATTGTATCGCTTTCGGCTGATCGCCTGCGGGCTTGTTATCGGATTCTAATTGAAAATTCATTATTTTTTTATGTCATCCTGAGCCATAGGCGAAGGATCCCCATGGAGATTCTTCGCTAACGCTCAGAATGACGGGGTGAAAATGATTGATGACATAATTCCCCCTCGGGCTCACGCCATAGGGGTATATCTACAAGGATATTTTACGTTGGCGATGCCGGAAAGTCAAAAATAAAAAGCCCATCCGACGCTTGTCGAATAGGCTTGAAGAGGAGAAAACTATGAGGCGATCCTGAATTTTCTCTTCGATGTCAGCTCGATTTTCTGCATGACCAGAAGATGGGAAATCGCCGACTTGACGATGGAAAGCTCGAATTTTTTCTCGATCCGGTCAAGCAGCGTAATGGGCTTGAGCCAGCGGTGAGCTTTCAGTTGGCTCAGGATCGCCGCCTCGACTTCATGTGGCAGGCCCAGTCGTGTTAAATCCCGCATTTCAACGAAAGAACCCCGCTTCGTTGCCTTTTCTCTTTTGTCGAGTACCGCGGTAATCGCGGGTGTGAATAGCGACGGTTTTTGTCTCTGTCCCATATTTCCTCCCAGCTCAAATCGATCGAAAACTGCTAAGTCGAGCATAGCATAGTCGAATTGACTTGTCAATATCATATCAAAACTTGACAGAAAATTATATACGTGCTACAATTTACCAACGTTGTTTTTGTTTTCCGCACTTTGAAAAACTGTGGACCCCAAATACCCAAGGAGGGTATATGACCGTTTTAAAACTAGGACTTACCACGATCGCTGCGGCTATAACAGCGCTTGTCCTTTGCCTGGGCGTCGTTATGGTGATTACAGCATCCTCCGTTCCCGCGATGG
>JBGPES010000096.1:0-4133 GCA_041482935.1 Minisyncoccia bacterium
CGTCTTTTTCAAACTCTACTTCCCAGAGAAGTTGACGACACTGTTGCGTGGTATGACGAGCGTGAGGAAGTGCTGGGTCGCGGTTTCTTCGACGAACTCGACAGGGCTAATCGCGGTATCAAATCCTTTCTGTTAGCTTCAACTGAAATCGAGCCAGGAATCCGAAGATGCCTCTTGCTTCATCTTGACAACGTGTATGCATCGTTCCAAACCTTTGATATACTCCGGCTCCCGTAAATATGCAAAACCAAATGAAACTGCCCCGACCGAAAGCCCGAAAAAATTCTTGCATAATCTTTTTCTCCTCAATTTTACTTACTGCCAGTAATCCTAAAAAGCAAAGTGGAGTTTGTCAAATATCACGAATTTTCATATACTTTCAAGAATGGCTTTAGCCCTCTATCGCAAATATCGCCCGAAAACATTCGAGGATCTCGTGGGGCAGGACACGAACGCGGAGATTCTGAAGAACGCCGCGAAGGCCGGCCGCATCGGCCATGCCTACCTTTTCTACGGCTCGCGCGGCACCGGAAAAACTTCGACCGCGCGCCTCATCGCGAAACTTTTGAATTGCGAAAAACGGCGCGATGACGAGAAATTCCGCGCGACGGGCGAGCCCTGCAACGACTGCCGCCATTGCAAAGAGATCGACGCGCAGAATTCCTTCGACGTGATCGAGATCGACGCCGCTTCGAACCGGGGCATCGACGAGATAAGAAACTTGAAGGACTCGATCAAAACGTCTCCCGCCTCCGGCGAGTATAAAGTCTACATTATAGATGAGGCGCACATGTTGACGACCCCCGCCTTCAACGCGCTCCTTAAAACCCTCGAAGAGCCGCCCGCGCATGCGGTGATCGTGCTTGCCACGACCGAATACGAAAAACTGCCCGCCACGATCACTTCGCGCACGCAGCGATTCCTTTTCAAAAAACTACCGAAAGCGAAAATCATGGAAAAACTTTCGTCGATCGCCAAGGCCGAGAAAATCCAGATCGATGAAGCCGCCATCGAACTCGTGGCCGCCGCCGCCGAAGGAAGCTTGCGCGACGCGGAATCCCTCCTCGACCAGATGAGCACGGCGCAAACGAAGATCGATCTCGCGGCCGTTGAACGCACAACCGGGCGCGTGGGCCTCAAGAAAGTCCATGAACTCGCGGAATTCATCGTAAAAAAAGATCTGAAACACGCTATCACCTACCTGGGAGAATTGAGCGAAGAGGGGCACAACTTCACCCAGCTTACGAAGGACCTCGTGCACTATTTCCGGAAAATGCTGTCCCTGAAGCTTGCTCCGAACGTCGAAAAAGTGCTCCTTGGCGAACTGACCGCCGACGAACTCGAAAAGATGAAAAAATTAAGCGCTGCGATCGAGACCGCGTCCGCGATCAAGCTCGAGAAATCACTGATCCGCGCCTATTCCGAGATACGCTACTCCCCGTTCGCGCTCGTGCCATTGGAAATCGCGCTGATAGAGAATTTATCCTGAACTGCCGCGATCGAAAATAAAAGAAGCCCGCGGAGTCGCAGGCTTCACAATGTGGTTCGGGAAAACCATTCAGGCTTTGGCGGCGCCGACGGGGCGTTTGTAAGGTTCAAAACCGACGAACTTGAACACCTTGCATTCGACCATGTCTTCCGGTCTTCGTGTTGCGACACACGTATCATAAAAACAATAATCGCTGCACAAACCGGTGTCTCCGATCGCCTGATGGCATTTTTTGCACACAGGAATACGTATCTCTTCTTGATGGTTGACCGGCTTACCGACTGCATGGTCTCCCTCGCGCCCTTCATGGCACAACCCAGATAAAAGGACCTGAGTAGGATCTTTTGCCATTGCTCCCTCCCGTTTTTGAATACTTCTGAGAACAAGTATGGCAAAACACAAACCCCTTTGTCAAACTCTGATATAATAAATACATGCTCGAATTCCTGCGAAAACAGTACCGTCATGTCGCGCTCATCGTTATTATCCTTTGCGGCGCCGGCTACGGATATTACGTTTTCCGCGGAATCCAAAGCAACCTTTCGGTCATCCACGGCCGCCCGAGTACACCCGTACATCTGCAAAACAACGCGGCAGCGACCTCGACTCCGGAGATCGTACAGCCCTCGATATCGCTCACGATTCAGAAAAGCAAGCAAAGCAACCAGATCACCATCCGCTGGGCAAATCTTCCGAATGGCGCCACGCGCCTTGATATATTCATTTCAAAAAAGGATCAGAACAAGTGGTCTTTATGGAAATCGGTCACGCTCACGCGAAATGAACTCGTGGGCGGGTCGGCGTCATTCAGCGTAAATTCGACGATTGCCTCCGGCGGATACGATTTCTATGCCGAGGCGCATTCGAGCGGCGGCGGCAACGATTCTTCCCCGCTCTGGACTTCATCAAGCACTGAGCCGGTCCATACCACTTCGACCCCGCCAACCGGCGGATCGCCGCCGCCTCCGGCGCCTCCCCCGCCTGTCGCTCCTCCGCCTCCGCCAGCCGGCGGACCGCCCCTCGTACCGCCTCCAACGCCCTCGCCAAGCTCTTCGTCCCCCACGGATCAGAATGGCGTTACCTATTACTACACCCCGCAACAAACCATCTCGGGGTCAAGCACGGCGCAAACGGCGACCTTCTGGGCGCAGCACGTAAATAACACCGTCGAGGTCGGCTGGCAAAATCTTCCTCCGAATTCGACCGAGGTTGTGATTTCCCGCGCGCCGACCTCAACAGGCCCGTGGACCGCGATACTCGATCAGAAAAATCCGGAAATTCAATCCTACTCTATCGGCCTTATCGATAATTCTTTGAACGAAACCTTCTACTACAAAATGGACGCATTGAACGGCAGCGTAAACATCGGCACGTACGGCCCCATAGAATTGTTGCCATTATAAGGAACTGGGAAGCTAAGAAGACAAGAAGCCACCCACGAAGAGCAATGCTTCTTAGCTTCTTAGCTTCTTAGCTTCAAAAGCTTATCTCGTTATCGAAATCGTCTGCTTCAGTTCCGCGGCAGGAGCGCTCACGGTAATCGCGCTCGTTGTGGCATCTTGCACGATATTGTAGCCCGTATCATAATCCGACGCGCTCGTCCAATGGGCGGTCGAGGTCGAAGGATCAAATGGCAAGACGGGAGGCAAAAGGCATGGGGCAATATCATAGCTTCCGGAAGCGCTTGCCATCCGCGTAGTGCCCGTGGGAAGCGGCCCCGATGAGCAGGTAAATACGCCGCTGTAGTCGACAATATTTTCTTTGATATACAACATAATCGATTGCAAGTGTAGCTGGCGGTCGTTATTCCGTGATTTCGCAAGTTGCCCGGAAGGATTCGCCGCCACAATGCCGACCGTCGCGATGATCGCGATAAGCGTGATCGAGATCATGATCTCGATGAGAGTCAAGCCTCTTCTTAGCCTTGAAGCCCCGGAGCTGGGAAGTCTTGAAGCTGGGAAGCTAGGAGGTCCAGAAGTTAACTTCTCTTTATTCATAATACTAATTTTAACACATTTAAATGACTTCGGAGCTTCTTAGCTTCCGGACTTCCTAGCTTTTTGGCTTTTGTATCTTATTGTACTTCCTGCCAGGAGATAATATTCATGCCGTTCGAGAGCGAAAGGAGAATCGAAGGCGGGTTGTAGTACAGATTCGCATCGTAGAGGATCTGACGATCGGCATATCCCGAACCGTCATCGAATCCGAATTGGTAGGATTGATTCGTCACAATGCTGCCGAAAATCGTGATCTGCGACCGGACCCCGTACGGCGCGCATTTATTGTCGTTGTTATTGTTGTTCGGCGGCTGATAATAAAATCTGCCGACTCTTCCATGCTCGGTCAGAAGTGCTGCATCAATACGCAACGTATCGTTGCTCACAAGACCGACATTTATATTATTCTGCCCGACAACCAAAATCGAATCGGAGCCGTCATAATTCGTGTAGCGCAAATCCTGGTTTATGGAAACCGACGTCCGTGTGGCGGAATTATCGGGAAACACGGCCGAGCCAATATTCACACGTACTTTATTCACCTGCCCCCGTACCCACAAATTGTCGGCGACGAAAAATGTTTTATTTGCGGGGATTGAGCCTGATGCCACGGCGACTTCCATACCAATGCTCCACGTTCCCCAGCC